>DATHRP010000368.1:0-4798 GCA_035465195.1 Afifellaceae bacterium
CTGATGGCCATCGACATGGCGTCGGCCGCGACGACGTGGCAGGTCAGGATCTTCGTCAGCTGGGCCTTGTTCTCCGGCTTCAGCAGCGTTTCAACCGTGCCCTTCGGCAAGGCGGCGAAGGCGTCATCCGTCGGCGCGAAGACCGTGAACGGCCCCTTGCCCTGCAGGGTCTCGACAAGGCCCGCCGCATTGACCGCCGCCACCAGCGTCTCGTGATCCTTCGAGTTCACCGCATTCTCGATGATGTTCTTGTTTGCGTACATCGGCGCGCCGCCGACCATCGGATTGGCGGCAAGCGCGGTTCCCGCGGCAAGAGCGAGGGTGAGGGCGGCGGCGACAGTGATCTTCGGGGTGATTTTCGTGCAGAGAGTCATGAAATCCTCCTGATGGGTTTCGTCCGGTTCTTGTCGGACAGGAGGAGCCACGAAGGCCGCGCCGGAAAAGTTTCAGCCTCGCGCAATTTTTTCTAGAAGTCCGGAAACCGAACGAAAAACCCCCTGCCGGGAGGCAGGGGGTTTCCGAGTACGCCGGCTCCGGGGGGCGAAAAGAAGCGCGGCGCTATCTGGGAACCGGAGGTGTTCCGGCTGCGGAGCTGTCAGGATGCGTCCGCTTGAGCAATAACGTGGCCGGTACGAAAAGGTTTCATCGTTGCGCGTTTTTTTTCAGATCCGGACGACTTTTCAGATCCGGACGGCTTTTCAGATCCGGACGACGGGGCCCGTCGCCAGCACCGCGCCGGTCGGCTGGCCGGTCGGCGAGCCGCCGGCCGGCTCGTCGCTGATTGCCAGAACGGCAGTCTCGGAGAACAGCGGCCGGACGTCGTCGGGCACGGCGTAGGCCGAGCCCGCTTCCGCCGGCAGAATGCCGAGCGAGACAGGCGCGCGGTCGCCGGCGATGATCCAGAGCTGGAAATCGCGGCCGGCGGCGGGCGTGCCGGCGGTGCGGTGCAGCCTGAGCGTGCCGGTGGCGGCATCGTAGAGCGCCAGCAGCCGGACGTCAGAAGTTTCGCCGCTGACCTCTGTGACGAAGGTCGGCTGCGGCCCGGGCGGGACGATCGCCCGCGAATAGATGACGGTGAGTGCCACGATCGCCGTCAGCGAGGCGATCGCCAGCACGCGCCACAGCCGGATGCTGTCCCACCAGCCCGTCGGCCGCGCCGGAGTGCCGAAAAGCCGGGCTTCGACGGCGTCGAGCACGGAATCCGGCGGCGCGATCGGCTCGATACCATCCGAGAGCGGCGCGAAATGTCCGTCCCACCGCGCCACCCGCGCGCGCAGGGCGGCATCGCCGGCCAGCCGGCGCTCGAACGCGACCCGTTCGGCATGGGGCAGCGTGCCGAGGGCGTATTCCGCCGCCAGCAGGTCGTCGCGTTCGTCCATGTCGCGTTCCGGACTCATCGTTCCAGGCACTCTTTCAGTTTCGCCAGGCTCCGCCGGAGCCATGTTCGCATCGTGTTGACCGGGATTTCAAACCGGTCGGCCAGTTCCTGATAGCTGAAACCCTCGACATAGGCGCCGCGCACCGCCTCGGCGTGACGGCCGTCGAGTTCCTCCAGGCAGACGGAAATCCGCCGGCCCTCGGACGCGTTGATCGCCTCGCCCTCCGGCGTCTTGCGTTCGTCCGCCAGGTCGGCCAACTCCTCGATGTCGACGGCTTCCGGCTTGCGGGCGCGGATCAGGTCGATGGCATGGTTGCGTGCGACCGCGATCAGCCACGACATCGCGCTGGTATCGCTGACGGCAAAGGTGGAAGCCCGGTTCCAGATCTTGACGTATACCTCCTGCAACGCCTCCTCGGCCTCCGCCCTGTCCTTCAAGATACGCAGGCAGACGCCGAAGAGTTTCGCCGAGGTCCGCCCGTACAGGTCGCGGAAGGCGGCACGGTCCTGCAGCGCCGTCTGCGCGATCAGCCTGTCGATTTCGGGAGACGCACTCAAGGATAAACCCTTGCCCTAGCTGTTCATTATTGCGCGGCCGCGCAAGATTCGGCGGCTGCCCACACAATTTCCGCAGATCCCCGGCCAAAAGGTCCGTGCGCACTATCTATCGCGACTGTAACGAACGGCAACCTGCCGCGCGGCGGGCCTGCGGCCGGTTGTCACTTGAAGACCGCCATGATCTGTGCGCTAACGGCCGGAACCGGTGCACGGAGTGTTCGACAAGGTCGGCGTTCACGTCTCCACCGTCCACGGCGGATTCGCGCCGGAATTCCGCACCGGGATTCTGTATGCCGCCGAGGATCCGCGCTTCCGGGCGTCCGGCATCTCGTTGATCGCCCGCATGCACCGCCCCGCCCTTTGACACCAGTCAATGCCTGGACGATCAATGACAGTCGATAAGGCGTCGGTCACTTGGACTCGCGCGCAGCAGGGCCGGACCGGACAATGAAACATGGATTGGCAATTCTCGCCGTGGCCACGGCGCCGGGGCTAGTCTTCACGGGCGGCGCATCCGCTGCCGACATCGAGATCGCACGCAGCGAAATCTCCGATCTGAAGGCCGTCTACGGCCAAGTACTGAGCCGCGACGTGATTCCCGCACGGGCACGGATTGCCGGCACGATCGAGTCGCTTCAGGTGGAAGAAGGCTCGCGGGTTACGGCCGGCGAGGTCATCGCGCTCGTCGCCGACCCCAAGCTCACCCTGCAGATGCAGGCCGTCGAGGCAAAGATCGCCTCGCTGGAAGCGGAGCTCACCAATGCTCGGGACGAGCTGACGCGGGCGGAAACCCTGCTCACGCGCGGTGTGACGACGCGCCAGCAGGTCGACCAGCTTCGCACCCGGCTGGACATCGTGACCGGGCAGATCACGGCCGCAAGGGCGGAACGGGCGGTCGTCGAACAGCAGATGAGCGAGGGAGAGGTGACGGCGCCGGCCACCGGCCGCGTCATCGATGTGCCGGTGACGCGACGCTCCGTTATCCTGGCCGGCGAAACTATCGCGCAGGTCGCCGGCGGCGGATTCTTCGTCCGGCTGGCTTTGCCGGAGCGCCATGCCGCGCTGCTCAGCGAAGGGCTGGAGGTCCGTCTTCTCGGCCGCCCTTCCGAGCCGGCCGACGAGCGAGCAACGGCCGGTAATATCGTCAAGATCTACCCGGAACTGTCGAACGGCCAAGTCATCGCGGATGTCGAGGCTACGGGACTCGATGAGTTCTATGTCGGCGAGCGCGTGCTGGTCCGGGTCCCCGTCGGCAGCCGCATGGCAATCACCGTTCCCGCCGATGCGGTGAAGACGCGCGCCGGCGTCGATTTCGTGACCATCCGGCGCAACGGCGCGGCGCACGAGGTCTCCGTCATCCCCGGCGCGGTGACCGATGACGGCGAGGTGGAAATCCTGACCGGCCTGGCCGAAGGCGACACGGTGATCCTGCCATGAAGCTTGGCATTGCCGGCTCGCTGACGCGGTCCTTCATCGCCTCGCCGCTCGTGCCGCTGCTGCTGCTCGCCGCGGCCCTGCTGGGCATCGTAGCGCTTGTCAGCCTGCCGCGCGAGGAGGAACCGCAGATCTCGGTGCCGCTGGTCGACATCCATGTGTCGGCGCCCGGCCTGAAGGCGGAGGACGCGGTCAAGCTCGTGACCGAGCCGCTGGAGACCATCGTCAAGGCGATCAATGACGTCGAGCATGTCTATTCCCAGACCGTCGACGACGGCGTCATGGTGACCGCCCGGTTCGTCGTCGGCACCAGTTCGGACGCTGCCATTCTGCGCGTACACGAAAAAGTCCGCGCCAACATGGACCGCATTCCGGTCGGCATTCCCGAGCCGCTGATCGTGGGGCGCGGCATCGACGACGTGGCAATAGTCGTGCTCACCCTCGCGGCGAAGCCCGAGGCCGCGGAGCGCTGGAGCGCCAACGACCTGACGCGGATCGCCCGCGAACTGCGCACCAGCATCGTGGAGCTCGACGAGATCGGCCTCACCTACATGTCGGGCGAACAGCCGGAGGAGTTCCAGGTTCAGCCCGACCCGGAACGGCTCGCCCTTTATGGCGTGACGCTGCAGCAGCTCGCTGCCAAGATCGAGGGTGCCAACCAGGCCTTCAGGGCCGGCCAATTACGCGAGCAAGGCAGCCAGATCGGCATTGTCGCCGGCCAGACGCTGCATGACATGGCCAAGATCGGCAACCTGCTTCTCACCACGCGGGACGGCCGGCCGGTCTATGTGCGCGACGTCGCGGACGTCATCCTGGAAACGGAGCCGCGCGAGACGCGGGTCGCGCATTACGACCGCGAAGGCTCCGACACGCTCATCAGGCGGCCGGCGGTCTCCATCGCCATCGCCAAGCGGGCCGGCGCCAATGCCGTGACGATCGCCGAGGAAATCCTGCATTCGGTGGAGCGCGTTCGCGACCGGATCATCCCGGAGGATATCGAGGTCCACGTGACCCGCGATTACGGCGAGACGGCCAATGAAAAGGCCAACGAACTGCTGTTCCACCTGGCGCTTGCCACTGTGTCCATCGTCGTCCTCGTCTGGTTCGCGATCGGCTGGCGCGAAGCGATCGTTGTAGCCATCGTCATTCCGATCACCATCCTGCTGACCCTGCTCGCCTCGCTGCTGATGGGCTATACGCTCAACCGTGTCAGCCTGTTCGCGCTGATCTTCTCCATCGGCATCCTGGTCGACGACGCGATCGTCGTGATCGAAAACATCTCCCGCCACTGGGCGATGCAGGACCAGCGCTCGCGCAAGCAGGCGGCCATCGACGCCGTCGCCGAGGTCGGCAACCCGACCATCATCGCAACGTTGACGGTGGTCGCCGCGCTGCTGCCGATGCTGTTCGTATCGGGCCTAATGGGCC
>DATHRP010000369.1:0-6325 GCA_035465195.1 Afifellaceae bacterium
TTCGACCGTCTGCATGGGTGATCTGCGCTCGCCGTGCTTGTTTATCTGCGGCGGCTTCGATAAGGAAGCCGGCAAATCTGGATCATCAAGCGAAAGTGCCATGTCAGACCGCCTGTCCCATCTGGAACGGCTGGAAGCCGAAAGCATGCATATCATCCGGGAAGTCGCGGCAGAATGCCGGAACCCGGTGATGCTCTACTCGATCGGCAAGGATTCCTCCGTCATGCTTCATCTGGCGCGCAAGGCGTTCCTGCCGGCGCCGCCGCCGTTTCCGCTGATGCATATCGACACCACCTGGAAATTCCGCGAAATGATCGAGTTTCGCGATCGCATGGCCGCCGAGGTCGGGATGAAGCTTATCGTCCATACCAACCAGGATGGCGTTCGCGACGGCATCAATCCGTTCGACCACGGGTCCAACTATACGCGTATCATGAAGACGGAAGCCCTGAAGCAGGCGCTCGACGCGCACGGTTTCGATGCCGCCTTCGGCGGCGCGCGCCGCGACGAGGAGAAGAGTCGCGCCAAGGAGCGCGTCTTTTCCTTCCGCAACGCCGCCCACGGCTGGGATCCGAAGACCCAGCGCCCGGAGCTCTGGCGCGTCTACAACACCCGCGTCAACGACGGGGAATCGATGCGGGTGTTCCCTCTGTCCAACTGGACCGAACTCGACATCTGGGCCTATATCCTGAAGGAGGATATCCCGATCGTGCCACTCTATTACGCTGCCGAACGGCCGGTCGTGGATCGTGACGGCCAGATCATCATGGTCGACGACGAACGGATGCGGCTCCGCGACGGCGAGGAGCCTGAGACGCGCATGGTGCGGTTCCGCACGCTGGGCTGCTATCCGCTGACCGGCGCGGTCGAGTCCGAGGCCGCCACCCTGGAGGCCATCGTCGCGGAGATGATGGTGGCGCGCACTTCGGAGCGCGGCGGCCGACTGATCGACCGCGAGACCAGCGCGTCCATGGAGCGCAAGAAGCGCGAGGGATATTTCTGATGGAGATCCTGGCCAAATCCGCGCCGGCAGGCGTCATAGAGGCCGTCACCGCCGCCGCCGAAGCCGATACGCTGCGCCTGCTGACCTGCGGCAGCGTCGACGACGGCAAGTCGACCCTGATCGGCCGGCTTCTGTACGACAGCCAGCTTCTGATGGAAGACCAGCTCGATCAACTGAAGCGGGATTCCGAAAAACACGGCACGGCCGGCGACGAGATCGATTTCGCGCTGCTGGTGGACGGACTGGAGGCGGAGCGTGAACAGGGGATTACCATCGACGTCGCCTACCGCTTCTTCGCCACACCGAAACGCCGCTTCATCGTCGCCGACACCCCCGGCCACGAACAATATACCCGCAACATGGCGACCGGCGCTTCGACGGCCGAACTGGCGATCCTGCTGGTCGACGCGACCAAGGGGCTCCTGACCCAGACACGGCGCCATGCCGTCATCGTCTCGCTGCTCGGCATCCGCAACGTCGTGCTGGCCGTCAACAAGATGGACCTGGTCGACTTCGACGAGAAGACGTTCCGTGGCATCGAAGCCGATTTCCGGGAGTTCGCCGGCGAACTGGAGTTCGACGACATCGTTGCGATACCGATGTCGGCGCGCGCCGGCGACAACATCACTACCGGCAGCGAACGCACACCCTGGTACGACGGTCCCGCGCTGCTGCCTTTGCTGGAAACGGTTGCGATCGCCGGCCGGGGCGCCACGGGTCCGTTCCGCATGCCGGTGCAATGGGTCTGCCGGCCCGACCGCACCTTCCGCGGCTTCGCCGGGACGATCGCCGGCGGCGGCATTGCCGTCGGTGACAAGGTCGCCATCGCCGGCTCCGGGCGCACCAGCACCGTCGACCGGATTTTCCTCGGCGATGAGAGCATCGACGAAGCGCGGGCGCCGCAATCGGTCCTGCTGACGCTGAAGGACGACATCGACATTTCGCGCGGCGACGTGATCGCCGCCGCCGACGCCCGTCCCGAGGTCAGCGACCAGGTGGCCGGCCATGTCATCTGGATGTCGGAGGACGCGTTGCTGCCGGGCCGGCAATATCTCATGAAGATGGCGGCGCAGACGGTCCCGGTCCAGATCACCGAGCTGAAATACCGGCTCGACGTCGATTCCCTGGAGCACAATGCGGCCAAGGTACTCGAGATGAACGAGGTCGGCTTCTGCAACCTCTCCACCTCGCAGCCCGTGGCCTTCGATCCCTATGCGACGAACCGCAACACCGGCGGCTTCATCCTGGTCGATCGGCTGACCAACGCGACGGTTGCCGCCGGCATGATCTCCTTCGCGCTCCGCCGCGCATCCAACATCCACTGGCAGGCGCTCGATCTCGATCGCAGGTCGCGTGCGGGACTGAAGCACCAGCGGCCGGGCGTGCTCTGGTTCACCGGCCTGTCCGGCTCCGACAAGTCGACCATCGCCAACATCGTCGAGCGCAAGCTGTTCGCCATGGGCCGCCACACCTACGTGCTGGACGGCGACAATGTCCGCCACGGCCTCAACCGCGACCTCGGCTTTACCGACGCCGACCGGGTGGAGAACATCCGCCGGGTGGCGGAAACCGCCAAGCTGATGGCCGACGCCGGGCTGATCGTGCTGGTCTCCTTCATTTCGCCGTTCCGCTCCGAGCGCCGGCTCGCCCGTTCGCTGATGGAGGAGGGCGAGTTCACGGAGATCTATGTCGACACGCCGCTCAGCGTCGCCGAGGAACGCGATCCGAAGGGGCTTTACGCCCGGGCCAGAAGCGGCGAGATCCGCAATTTTACCGGCATCGACTCGCCCTACGAGACGCCGGAAACCGCGGAAGTCCGCCTCGACACGGTGACGCACAGCGCCGAGGAACTGGCCGACCAGCTCATAGACTACCTGCGCATGAGGGGCAGCCTCGACGCCGACTAGCCGCTAGTCGAGAAAGTCCGGGCCCTGGCCGATGATCTGCAGATCAGCCTCGCCGATGGCCGCCTTGTCCTTGCCGGCATAGGGGGTGTTGGCAAGCATGTGCCGGATCACCTCGATCCTGGCCCGGCGCTTGTCGTTGGCGCGCACGATCGTCCATGGCGATTCCTCCGTATGGGTCGCCTCGATCATGCGGTCGCGCGCCCGGGTGAAATCGTCCCACATCTCGATCGCCTTGAGGTCGACCGGCGATATCTTCCAGCTTTTCAGCGGATCATGCCTGCGGTCGTGGAACCGCTTCAGCTGCATCTCGCGGCCGATATTGAGCCAGAACTTGAACAGGCGGATCCCGTCGCGCTTCAGCATGTGCTCGAAATGCGGCGCCTCGACCAGGAACCTGTCGGTCTGCTCCCGCGTGCAGAAGCCCATTACCGGTTCGACAACCCCGCGATTGTACCATGACCGGTCGAACAGGATCATCTCGCCGGTGGTCGGGAAATTGTCGACATAGCGCTGGAAATACCATTGTCCGCGTTCCCTGTCCGTCGGCTTCGGCAGCGCCACGATGCGCGCCTGGCGCGGATTGAGGAATTGCCGGACGCGGTGGATCGTCCCGCCCTTGCCGGCCGCGTCGCGGCCTTCGAAAACCGCCACGAACCGCTCGCCCTCGTCCTGTACCCAAGTCAGCAGCTTCACGAGTTCGATCTGCAATGCCAGCAATTGCTCCTGATACGCCGACTTCTTCATCCGCTTGTCATAGGGAAAGCTGCCGGACTGCATGGCGGCGTCCGCCACTGCGTCCGGCAGGACAGGATCGTCGAGATCGAATTGCGACAGGTCGAATCCTCTGCTTGTCATGTTACACCTCTCGCATACGGGCGGTCGTCCAGCGGCCATACGCGCCGAATACCATTGACTGACTGATTGCAGTATTGTGAACAGGGAACAATGGCAATCTCCGAAGATCCGGACAACGAAACGACCGAGGCACCGCAGGGGACGCCCGTGCCGTCGCGGCTTTATTCGGCCCGCTTTCCGCTGGCGGTCGCTTTCGTGGTCCTTGTTCTGGCAAGCCTGTGGTGGCCGGTGCCACTGGCGTTCTCGCTGGCGGGCTTCGCGGCGATCGCGCTGGTGACGGCCGTGGCGGCCGAGGGCACGGTCAAGTCGAGGCCCGGCCGGATCGGCCGGCGCGAACTGAAGAGCTGGCCGGATACGTCCATGAAATCTGTCATCAATGCGATCCGCGGCCCGGCCTTCATTCTCGACAGGGGCGCGGTCGTGCGGTTCGCCAACGACGCTGCGGCGGGGCAGTTTCCGGACACCCGGCCGGGAGACTTGCTGACGCTGACATTCCGGTCGACGCAATTATCCTACGCGCTTCGTGCCGCCGCAGAAGGTCGCCCTAGCCAGGTCCAGTACCGCCTGCGCACCGACAGCGGGCGGATGGTGAAGATCGATATAGACCCGGTGAAGCAGCCGGGCCGCAGGTCCGATTTCATCCTGCTCACGCTGCACGACATGTCGGAACAGATTGCACTTGCCCGGATGCGGGCGGATTTCGTCGCCAATGCCAGCCACGAACTGCGCACGCCCCTGACGTCGCTGACCGGCTTCGTCGAGACGCTGCTCGGCCCCGCCCGCGACGATCCGGAGGCGGGTGAGAAGTTCCTGCGCATCATGCTGGAACAGGCGGAACGGATGCGCCGGCTGATCGACGACCTCCTGTCGCTCAGCCGGGTGGAAATGCGTGCCCACAGCCAGCCGACGGATGTCGTCGACCTGACGGCCGTGCTGCGCCATGCCTGCGATGCACTGGCGCCCGTCGCCGAGGAGAACGGCGTCGTCGTCAATGCCGAATTTCCGGATCAGCCGGCGCGGGTCCGTGGCGACGCCGACGAACTGACCCAGGTGTTCGAGAACCTGATCGAGAACGGCGTCAAGTACGGCAGGAGCGGCGGCAAGGTCGATGTTGCAATCCGGCTCGTCGAAGACAGGAACCCGCCGGTCGCACAGGTCAGCGTGCGCGACTACGGCCCGGGCATCGCCGAGGAGCATCTGCCCCGCCTGACCGAGCGCTTCTACCGCGTCGACGTCGAAACGAGCCGGCAGGAAAAGGGCACCGGTCTCGGCCTCGCCATCGTCAAGCATATCGTGGCGCACCATCGCGGCCGCCTCGATATCAGCAGCCGGCCCGGCGGCGGCGCCACCTTTACAGTCGAGATCCCGCTCGTAAAAAACATGGCTGTGGAAAAATAATTGATATAGAGCAATTACTTAGACTGTAATCTATATGTCATATAGGTGTCATATAACCATCATGCAGGGCGAATAGGCATGGCCCCGCAGAGGCAGACAGCCTCCGCTTCGTGGACAGACAACAGGAGCGTCCCAGTGAAAAGACACCTTATTTCCAGCGCAGCCGCGGCTGCCGTCGCCCTGACGGCTCTTACGGGTGTGGCGTTCGCGCGTGACCAGATCCAGATCGTCGGATCGTCGACCGTGTTTCCGTTCTCCACGGCAGTTGCGGAAAAATTCGGCCAGACCACGGATTTCAAGACCCCGGTCGTGGAATCCACCGGCTCGGGCGGCGGCATGAAGCTGTTCTGCGCCGGAGTCGGCGAGGGCACGCCCGACATCACCAACGCCTCGCGCCGGATCAAGGAATCGGAGTTCAAGACCTGCACGTCCAACGGCGTGACACCGGTCGAGATCAAGGTCGGCTTCGACGGCATCGTGCTGGCCAACGACAAGAGCGGCCCGGATCTCGTCCTGACCCGCGAACTGATCTTCAAGGCGCTTGCCAAGCAGCTCCCCGATGCCAGCGGCAAGCTGCAGCCCAACCCCTACAAATCCTGGTCCGAGATCGATCCTTCGCTGCCCGACGAGAAGATCGAGGTCCTCGGCCCCCCGCCGACGTCCGGCACCCGTGACGCCTTCGTTGAACTCGTCATGGAAGAGGCCTGCCCCGACGGCATGGACGGCAAGATATGCGGCGAGATCCGTGAAGACGGCGCGTTCATCGAGGCCGGCGAGAACGACAACCTGATCGTCCAGAAGCTGCAGGCCAACCCGGTCGCGGTCGGCATCTTCGGCTTCTCGTTCCTCGATCAGAACGCCGACAAGATCAAGGGCGCCACGGTCGACGGCGTGGAACCGACCTTCGACCTGATCGCCGAAGGCAAGTACCCGGTCTCCCGTTCGCTCTACTTCTACATCAAGAAGGAACATGTCGGCGTCATTCCGGGCATCCACGAATTTGCCGCCGAGTTCACGTCGGAGAAGGCATGGGGCGACGACGGCTACCTCGCCGACAAGGGCCTGATCCCGCTGCCGGCGTCCGAACGCGACACCTATTCGGCGGCGGCCAAGAACCTGACGCCCCTGTCGATGTAAGTACCCCGCGTCGACGGGCCGCTGG
>DATHRP010000370.1:0-7821 GCA_035465195.1 Afifellaceae bacterium
CATAGTTGACCCTGAGCGCGCGCACGGGCACGCCGGCGACTTCGATCTCCCGGCCGCTCAACCAGGGAAAGGCCACGCTGGAGAGGTCGGCATCGGTCAGCCTGCCAAGCAGATTGCGCGCCTCCGGGCCGGCCAGGACGAAGGTGCCCCATCCGGGGGTGATGTTCTCGATCGCGGCGCTGCCATCGGCCGGCAGGGCGGCGCGCAGGATATCGAGATCGTGCAGTTCCGCCGCCGCCGCGCTCACCAGATAGAAGCGTCCGTCGCCGAGGCGGGTGGCCGTGAGTTCCGACAGGATGCCGCCCGACGGCGTCAGCGCGTGAGTGAGCACGATGCCGCCGTCCCGTCGCGGCATGGCGTTGGCGCCGATACCGTCGAGCATGGCTTCCGCGCCCGGGCCTGTGACGTCGTACTTAGCGAAGCCGGAGAGATCGAGCAGACCGACGCGCTCGCGCACCGCCCTGCACTCCTCCGCCACGCTCGCCTGCCAGTCGGCCCGGCGGTAGGTGAAATGATCCTTCCGCTCCGCGCCCGCTTTCGCAAAAAAGGCCGGGCGCTCCCAGCCGAAGGTGGTGGAAAAGACAACGCCGGCGGCGGCGTGGCGGTCGGACGCCGGCGTGCGCCGCAGCGGCCGCCCGGCCTCGCGCCCCGCCCATTCGTTGGGATAGGTGTGGGCATATTCGTGGTCGTAGAGGTCCTTGCAGCGCGCCTGCACCCATTCGTAGCTCGCCCAGTCGCCGAAGCGTCGCGGATCGAGCTCCCACATGTCGAGAGAGGTGTGGCCGTCGAGGATCCACTCGGCGCCGAACAGGCCGGAACCGCCGCCCTGGGTGATGCCGAATGAGGAGCCGCAATTGAGGAGGCAATTGTCGATGCCGGCGACCGGCCCGACCAGCGGCAGGCCGTCCGGCGTGTAGCTGATCGGGCCGTTGATGATCGTCTTGATGCCGGCCTCCGCCGCCATCGGTACGCGTTCCATCGCATCGGCGACATGATCGGCGATGCGGTCGAGGTCCGGGGCCAGAAGCTCTTGGCCGAAATCCGCCGGCACGCCGTCCAGCGCCCACGGCACACCGTCATGCTCGTAGGGGCCTATTATGACGCCCTTGCGCTCCTGGCGCAGGTAATAGGAGGTGTCGGGATCGCGGATCATCGGGATCTCGTCGTCGCGGGCCACGAGATCAGGGATTTCCCCGGTGACGAGATACTGGTGCTGCATCGAGCTGATCGGCACCGAATGGCCGACCATGGCAGCCACCTCCGGCGCCCGGAAGCCGGCCGCGTTGACGATCACCTCGGCCGAAACTGTCCCGCCCGGGGTCTCCAGTATCCAGCGGCCGCTGTCGGCGCGCTCGATCGCCGTCACCGGCGAATTGCGACGGATCGTGACGCCCGCGGCCCGCGCGTCGGCCGCCATGGCATTGGTCACGCTCGTCGGATCGATATGGCCGTCGAGGGCATCCCACAGGCCGCCGAGCAGGCCGTGCACTTCGAGCCACGGCCAGCGGGCGCGGATTTCGTCGACGCCGAGCACGGCCATCTCCACCCCGTTCTGCCGCGCCATGCCGGCGATGCGGTGGAACTCGTCCATCCGGTCGCGGTTGTGCGCCAGCCTGAGCGAGCCGGTGAGGTGCATGCCGATATCGCCGTGCCGCGCCTCCAGCTTGCGATAGAGCTCCTTGGAGTGGCGGTGCAGCTTCATCATGTTGAAGCTGCCGGCGAAGTGCGGAAGGTTGCCGGCGGCATGCCAGGTCGAGCCGGAGGTCAGCTCCGCGCGCTCCAGCACGACCACATTGGTCTCGCCGCGTTCGGCCAGGTGATAGGCCGTCGAGACGCCGACGATACCGCCGCCGATGATGGCAACCCGGAATGTGTCGCTGTCGGACATGGTGGCGCTCCCCGCGAAAAGTCGCCTTCCGCTGGAGACTAGGTCTGCGCATGGCATGCGGATAGGACCAATCCGTTTGCCGGCAATGATCCACATCGCCGGAAAGGCCCGGCGTTCAAATCTTTACGCCGGTCCTTGCTCTGGCCTTGTCCATTATGCCAGTATCGAAGGGCAAGTTACAGGGTCAGCAGGTCGCATCGATGAGCGCGCGTACGGACAAAACGCTTTGGTCGGGATTGTTCCGCATCTCCCCCGACAGCGGCCAGACGCTGCAATCGCAGATCCGCCAGGCGATCGTCACCGCGATCCTCGACCGGCAGATGCCGCTCAACCAGCCGCTTCCATCCTGCCGCACCCTGGCCAGCCGCCTCAAGGTGGCGCGCGGCACGGTGGTGCTCGCCTACCAGCAGCTTGTCGACCAGGGCTTCCTGGACGCCCGCGAGCGGCGCGGCCATTTCGTCAATCCGGACGCGCTGACGGAACTGCCGCAGGAAACCCGGCTGCAGCGCCGCGAACGCCCGCCGGACGCCCCCGACTGGAGCCGGCGCATCGCGCTCAGGCCGTCGCGCCAGTCCAACATCGTCAAGCCCGACGACTGGATCTCCTACCCCTACCCCTTCGTCTACGGACAGTTCGACCCGTCGCTGTTCCCGACCGCCGAATGGCGCGAATGCAGCCGCATGGCGCTCGGCGTCCGCGAAATCCGCAACTGGGCGGCCGACATGATCGACCGCGACGACCCGCTGCTGGTCGAACAGATCCAGGCCCGGCTGCTGCCCCGGCGCGGCATCTTCGTGCGGCCCGACGAGATCATGGTCACGCTCGGTGCGCAGAACGCGCTCTACCTGCTTGCCAACCTCCTGATCGACGACAGGACGACGGTCGGCATGGAGGAGCCGGGTTATCCCGACGCCCGCAACATCCTCGCGACACGCACCGACCGCATCGTCGAACTGCCGATCGACCGGCTCGGGCTCGATCCGGCGTCCGTGCCGGCAAAGTGCGACTACGTCTTCACCACGCCGAGCCACCATTGTCCGACCAATGTCAGCATGCCGCTGGAGCGGCGCGAGGCGCTGGTTGCGCAAGCGGCGCGCGACCGCTTCATCGTCATCGAGGACGATTACGACAGCCAGCTGCTCGACGAGGACCGGCCGCTGCCGGCGCTGAAGAGCCTCGATGAATCCGGCCGTGTGATCTATGTCGGCAGCCTGTCCAAGACGATCGCGCCGGGGCTCAGGCTCGGCTACATCGTTGCCGATCCGGACCTGCTGGAGGAACTGCGCGGCCTCAGGCGGCTGATGCTGCGCCACCCGCCGGCCAACAATCAGCGCGCCATCGCGCTGTTCCTGTCGCTCGGCCACCACGATACGCTGATCCGGCGCCTCGCCGGCGCGCTCTCCGAACGCCGGGAGATCCTGGCCGAGAGCCTCCGTCGGCACCTGCCGTGGTTCGCGCTATCGGATTGCTCGTCCGGCTCGTCGATCTGGCTCAAGGGGCCGGACGAGATCGACACCGGGGACCTCGCCATGCGGGCGCGCGAGCGCGGCGTGCTGATCGAACCGGGCTATGTGTTCTTCGGCTCGAAGGTCAAACCGCACAACTTCATGCGGGTCGGCATTTCGTCGATTGCACCGCAGAAGATCGCACCCGGCGTTGCCCAGCTTGCGGCCACCGTCGCCGAGTTCCGCCACGGCCGGGTCGCCGAGCCGGCCTGAGCCAAGATTGCCGGTTCATCTGGTCCTTGGCCGGCGGCGGGGCCGGCGTATCGTCGGACCGGTCATCGGCGCGGATGCGCGCGCCGGATTGCGCATGCCGCAACGGAGGTCATCATGCTGATAGGCGTTCCCAAGGAGATCAAGGTCCGCGAATACCGCGTCGGCCTGGTGCCGTCGAGTGTCCGCGAGGTCGTGGCCAACGGCCACGAGGTGATCGTGGAGACCGGAGCCGGCGAGGGTATCGGCATGACCGACGACGCCTATCGCGCAGCAGGCGCCTCGATCGTCGATACCGCGTCGGAGGTCTTCGAGCGCGCCGAGATGGTCATCAAGGTCAAGGAGCCCCAGGCGGTAGAGCGCAAGCAGCTCTCCGAGGGACAGATCCTGTTCACCTACCTCCACCTCGCCCCCGATCCAGACCAGGCGAACGACCTGATCGCCAGCGGCGCCACCTGCATCGCCTACGAGACCGTGACATCGCCTTCCGGCGGCCTGCCGCTGCTCGCCCCGATGTCGGAGGTGGCCGGCCGCCTGTCGATCCAGGCCGGCGCCTATTTCCTGGAAAAGGCCCATGGCGGCCTCGGCGTCCTGCTCGGCGGCGTGCCGGGCGTCGACCCGGCCAAGGTCGTCGTCCTCGGCGGCGGCGTGGTCGGCACCCACGCCGTGCATATCGCGCTCGGCATGGGCGCCGATGTCTGGGTGATCGACCGCAGCAACGATCAACTGCGCCGGCTGTGGACGCAGTTCGACCGGCCGCTCAACACCGTCTACTCGACCCGCGACGCCATCGAGCACCATGTCAGCCAGGCCGACCTGGTGATCGGTTCGGTGCTGATCCCGGGCGCCGCCGCGCCGAAACTGGTCAGCACCGAACTGATCAGGCAGATGAAGCCCGGCTCCGTCGTCGTCGATGTCGCCATCGACCAGGGCGGCTGCTTCGAGACCTCGCACCCCACGACCCACGACGACCCGGTCTACACGGTCGACGACGTGATCCATTACTGCGTCGCCAACATGCCGGGCGGCGTGCCGCGGACATCCACCCAGGCGCTCAACAACGCCACCCTGCCCTTCGTGCTGGCGCTGGCGAACAAGGGCTGGAAACGGGCACTCGCCGATGACGAGCACCTGAGGAACGGTCTCAACGTCCATGCCGGAACGGTGAACCACAAGGCCGTCGCCGAAGCGCTCGGCAAGCCGTTCGTACACCCCGACCAGGCGATCAACAGCTAGCCCCGGAAACCAGCGATGGCCGACATACCGTCCCAAGCGCGCGCCGTGGTGATCGGCGGCGGCGCCGTCGGCTGCTCGGTCGCCTATCACCTGGCGAAACTCGGCTGGAGCGACGTGGTGCTCCTGGAGCGCCGGCAATTGTCGTGCGGCACGACCTGGCACGCCGCCGGCCTGATCACCCAGCTGCGCAACACCAAGAGCCTGACCGAGATCGCCCGCTACGCGCCGCAGCTCTTCCCCGTGCTCGAGGAAGAGACAGGCCTGTCGACCGGCTTCCGGAAGACCGGCTCGCTGAGCCTGGCGCTCACCGATGCCCGCATGGAAGAGCTCTCCCGAACCGCTTCGATGGCGCGTTCCTTCGGTGTGGAGGTCGAGGAGATCTCGCTGGCGGACGCCGAACGGCTCCACCCCCTGCTCAACCTCTCCGACGCGGTCGGCGCGATCCATATTCCGAAGGACGGACAGGCCGATCCGTCCAACATCACGCAGGCGCTTGCCAGGGGCGCGCGGCTGAACGGCGCGACGGTGCTGGAGAACGTCAAGGTGACTTCGGTGCTGCAGGACGACGGCCGGGTGACCGGCGTCGCCTACGAGCGTGGCGGCGAACCCGGCACGATCAGGGCGGAACGCGTCGTCAACTGCGCCGGCATGTGGGGCCGCAACCTCGCCGAGGCATCCGGCGTCTGCCTGCCGCTGCATGCCTGCGAGCACTTCTACATCGTCACCGAGCCGATCGCCGACCTGCCCCGGTCGCTGCCGGTGCTGAGAGTTCCCGACGAGCAGGCCTATTACAAGGAGGACGCCGGCAAGATCCTGCTCGGCGCCTTCGAGCTGGAGGCCAAGCCCTGGGGCCATGACGGCATCCCCGAGGATTTCTGCTTCGACCAATTGCCCGACGATTTCGATCATTTCGCGCCGGTGCTGGAAAAGGCGGTCGCGCGCTTGCCGGTGCTGGAGACCGCCGGCATCCACACCTTCTTCAACGGGCCGGAAAGCTTTACCCCCGACGACCGGTTCCATCTCGGCGAGGCGCCGGAGCTTTCAGGCTATTTCGTCGCCGCCGGCTTCAACTCCATCGGCGTGCAGACCGCCGCCGGCGTCGGCAGGGCGCTCGCAGAATGGATCCTCGCCGGCACGCCGCAGCAGGACCTCTGGGACGTCGATATCCGCCGCATGCAGCCGTTCCAGAACAATCGCACCTATCTCTTCAACCGGGTCAGCGAAACGCTCGGCCTGCTCTATGCTGACCATTTCCCCTACCGGCAGTACGCGACGGCGCGCGACATCCGCCACTCGCCGCTGCACGAGCGGCTGGCCGAGCGCGGTGCCTGCTTCGGCGAGGCGGCCGGCTGGGAGCGGCCGAACTGGTTCGTCCCCGCTGAGGACCTGAAGGCCGGCGTGAAGCCGGAATACGACTATGGCTGGGGCCGGCAGAACTGGTTCGGCTATGCGGCGGAGGAGCACAGGGCGGTGCGCGAGACGGCCGGCCTGTTCGATCTGAGTTCCTTCGCCAAGTACCGCATCGAGGGACGCGACGCCGAGGCCGTGCTGCAGAGGATCTGCGCCAACGACATCGCGGTCGAACCGGGCCGCATCGTCTACACCCAATGGCTCAACGAGCGCGGCGGGGTGGAGGCCGACCTCACCGTGACGCGGCTGTCGGAGACGGTCTTCCTCGTCGTGTCCGGCGCGGCCTGCGCGGTGCGCGACATGGCATGGCTGCGCCGTCACATTCCTGACGACGCCCATTGTGTCGCCACCGACGTGACCAGCGGCGAAGCCTGCATCGCAGTGATGGGCCCGAACGCCCGCGCGCTGCTGCAGACCGTGACATCCTCGGACCTTTCCAACGACGCCTTCCCGTTCGGCACGGCGAAGGCCATCGAGATCGGCATGACGGTCGGACGCGCCCACCGCATCTCCTATGTCGGCGAACTCGGCTGGGAGATCTACGTGGCGAGCGAGATGGCCCGCCACGTCTTCGACGCGCTGACGGAGCGCGGCGGCGACCACGGCCTCAGGCCCTGCGGCATGCACGTGCTCGACGGCTGCCGGCTGGAAAAGGCGTTCCGCCATTTCGGTCACGACATCGCCGACGACGACAATGTGCTGGAGGCCGGGCTCGGCTTCGCGGTCAAGACGGGCAAGGCCGACGGCAGGTACGGCGCCTTCATCGGCCGCGACGCCGTTCTGCAGAAGCAGGAGGCCGGCCTGAAACGGCGCATGGTGCAGTTCCTGCTCGATGACCCGGAACCGCTCGTCTACCACGCCGAGCCGATCCGCCGGGACGGCGAGATCGCGGGCTACCTGACGTCCGGCAATTACGGCCATCACCTGGGCGCCGCCGTCGGCCTCGGCTATGTCGCCTGCGAGCCTGACGAGAACGCGGAAAACCTGCTCGCGTCAGACTACGAAATCGAGATTGCGGGCGCGCGTGTCGCTGCCAGAGCATCGCTGAAGCCGCTCTATGATCCACAATCGCGGCGCATGAGGAGCTGATCCGGCACAGGCCGATCCGTCGCCGGTCTTCTGGAGGACAGCAATGGCGGATAACAAAGAAAACAGAACCGCCGACCAGTCGGCACCGCGCCGCCGCGGCCGGCAGGCGCGAATGGCCGTCAGGGCCGCACCGCTGGCCGACAATATCCGCCCGATCCGCGGCGGCATGGCGAGCGGCCGCTACAGGCCACTGACCGAGGCAGACATCGCCGCCATCCACAATGCCGCGCTGCGCGCCCTGGAGGAGATCGGCCTCGCCCAGGCAATCCCCTCCTGTGTCGCAGCCTGCACGGCGCGCGGCGCCGTCTACGGCGACGACGGCCGGTTGCGTTTCCCGCGTGCGCTGGTCGAGGACACGATCGCCGGCGCGGCCCGCAACATCACGCTCTGCGCCCAGACGGAGAAGCACGACCTGAACCTCCGCGGCGCCAACACCTATTTCGGCACCGCCGGCGCCGCGGTGCACATGGTCGACGTGCACGG
>DATHRP010000371.1:0-3578 GCA_035465195.1 Afifellaceae bacterium
TTGCGGATCTCGTCGAGATACCGCGCCAACCCACCTTCGCTGGAGGAGACGACCGGGATATTGCCTTTAGCCATCCAACAATCCTTTCATCGGTTCATCGCGATGCAATGAACGTGAGCACAAGACTCCTAATATAGGTACGGAAACGGTGAATTTCACGTTCAAATGCCGATTTCGGCGGCTAACCTGCTGAAATCGTTCGAAAATCGTCGACCAATGCCGCCATTTCAGCCGGCAGTTCGCTCTCGAACGTCATTTTATCACCCGAAACCGGATGGCGGAAGCCCAGCACGGCCGCATGGAGCGCCTGGCGGCGGAACTTGCGGACACGGCTCGCCAGCGGCGGCGGCAGCAATTCGGCCTTGGTGAGAAAGCCGGCACCGTAGACAAGGTCGCCGACCAGCGGATGCCCGACATGGGCCAGATGGACGCGGATCTGGTGGGTGCGGCCGGTCTCCAGCCGGCACCGCTCGAGACTGGCGATGTCGCCGGCAAGCCGTTCCTCCGTAGCGTAATGCGTGACCGCCCGGCGTCCGCCGGATTTCACCACCGCCTGGCGCTGGCGATTTTTCGGGTCGCGGTCGAGGAAGGTCTCGATCCTGCCGGCGGCAGGCGAGGGCACGCCCCAGACCAGCGCCAGGTAGGCACGCTCCAGCGGGCCTTTGATCGAGTGATCGGCGAACTGCTCGGCCAGGCCCTTGTGCGCGGCATCGGTCTTGGCGACCACGATCAGGCCGGAGGTTTCCTTGTCGAGGCGATGGACGATCCCAGGCCGCCGGACGCCGCCGATACCGGAAAGGCTGGCTCCGCAATGGTGCAACAGGGCGTTCACGAGTGTGCCGGTCCAGTTGCCGGCGGCCGGATGAACGACCATGCCGGCCGGCTTGTCGATGACGATCAGGTGCTCGTCCTCGAAGACGATGTCGAGCGGAATCGCCTCCGGCTTCGGCGTTGCGTCTTCCAACTCGGGGATCGCGACTAAGACTTCGTCGCCCGCGTTGACCCGGTAATTCGGCTCGTCTAACGTCCGCCCGCCGACGCTGACCTGGCCGGACTTGATCAGCGCCTTGAAGCGGGTACGCGACAATTGCGGATCGCGGCCAGCCAGGAAAGCGTCCAGGCGTTGGCCCGCTTCGGCCTCCTCGACGACCAGCAACTGCCGTTCATCGCGATCGGTATCCGTGGATCCAGACATGGCGCAATCCGAACATCCCGTCTCCGGCCGAAGCGCAGGCTCCGCCGGCGATGAAAAACCGCTCGACCCGGCCGTGGAAGCCGTGCGCCGCAAGATGGCGCGGCTGCTGCTCGGCTCGTTCGGCGTGATGGTGCTTGGGCTTATCGCGGTATTCGCCGCCATTGTCTACAAATTGAACACCGGCGTCATCGTCTCCACTGACCTCGTGGAGGCTGATATCGCGCTGCCGGCCGGATCGGAGATCCTGTCGATCCGCCTCGATGGTCAACACATGCTGATTCACACCAGGCAGCGGGACAATCCTCTCGGACGGATACTGGTCGTGGACACAGAAACCGGTCGGGTCATCCGCCGCTTTACACTGTCGGAATCGGATCGCTGATCGTCGAACCAGCCGGCCTGCAAGAATCGTCTCGTGCGAAGCGGATTTCGATTGACAGGTTCAACTCCCGTGGGAAATCCGGCCGCGCCAAAGCGGTGCCTGCTGAGCTCGGGCATCGCCCGAAATCGCTTATCCCCATAAGTCACCTTCATCCACCGGGCCTGTTTGCGCGCACGAAAAAAATTCGGCATTGTCCACTTGTCGAAACGGAGAGAGGGTCTTCGACCTGATCTTCAGACTGGAGAAGCCGGAAAGCCGGCGAAGACCCGGCGCAAGTCTGGTCGGACCCGGTAGGAACGCAGACCCGGTTTTCGACAGGCCCTGTCCAAGGGCGAGGGTCTTGAGCCGTTGTCTTCGGACACGGTACGGACCCGAGCCGGCGGACAAGGACTACGGTGACCGGTTCCGGCTGGTCGTCGTACAAGCAGGGGTCAGAAGCTTCGGTTTCTGGCCCCTGTTTCATTTTGCTGGATTCCATGCTTGTATCCGCTTGCAGCCGGGCCTATATCGGCGGCTCCGCTCCCTTCGTCTAGCGGTCTAGGACGCCGCCCTCTCACGGCGGAAACAGGGGTTCGAGTCCCCTAGGGAGTGCCAACGATTTCCATACAGAAATGACCGTTATCGCTGCCGCCGTGCGCGGCGGCGAATGGGGCTGCATTCCTGCAGATATGGGTCTATGCTTGCCGATCATCCGGCCGGCGGCCGGAAAAACCACGGGAGAGCGCAATGACCCTGAAAATTGGCGATATCGCGCCGGATTTCACGGCGGAGACAACGGAAGGCGTGATCAACTTCCATGAATGGATCGGCGACAGCTGGTGTATCCTGTTTTCGCATCCCAAGGACTTCACGCCGGTGTGCACGACGGAGCTCGGCACCATGGCGCGGATGAAGCCGCAGTTCGAGCAGCGCAACTGCAAGCTTGTCGGGCTCAGTGTCGATCCGGTCGACAATCACAAGGAGTGGGCGAAGGATATCGAGGATGTGACCGGCACCGCGCCGAACTATCCGATGATCGGCGATGGCAACCTGGAGGTGGCGAAGGCCTACGGCATGTTGCCTGCATCGACTTCGGGCTCATCCGAGGGGCGCACGCCGGCGGATAACCAGACGGTGCGCACCGTCTTCGTCATCGCGCCGGACAAGACCATCAAGCTGATCCTGGCCTATCCGATGACGACCGGACGGAATTTCGACGAGATCCTGCGCGTTTTGGATTCGCTGCAGCTGACGGCCCAGCACAAGGTCTCGACGCCGGCCAACTGGAACCAGGGCGACGATGTGATCATCGTTCCGGCGGTCTCGGAGGAGGAGGCGCGCGAGCGCTTCCCCGAGGGCTGGAAAACGGTCAAGCCGTACCTGCGCGTCGTCAAGCAGCCCGGGACCTGAGCCTTCGGCCCCGCCGCCGGGCCTTACAGCTGTACGGCCCGGCGGACGATCTTCAAGTCGTAGGTGTTCGACCGGAA
Organism: Afifellaceae bacterium; assembly: GCA_035465195.1. Classification (GTDB taxonomy): domain Bacteria; phylum Pseudomonadota; class Alphaproteobacteria; order Rhizobiales; family Afifellaceae; genus CAMYKZ01. Next base: position 3,044 of record DATHRP010000371.1, read on the forward strand.
CGGGATGAACACGCTCATCGGATAGGTCAGTGTGAGCTTCTGGTAAGTCACGCCATCCAGCGTTTCCTGGTCGATGTTCACCGCGAGCTTGCTCGGATCGTAGCCCTGGAACGTCGCTTCGATTTCGTTCTCGATTTCCGTGGCATAGTTGTCGGGGCTGATCGTTGGGTTGTTGACCATGACGCTCAGTCTGCGCCCGCCGATATCCGCTGCATAAGCCAGTTCGTTACGTACCTGGTACGTCCGACCGAGTTCGATCACGCCCATCGACACGACGACGAAGGCGGTCACGACGATCGAGAACTCGACTGCAGATGCACCGGATTCGTCCGACGCAAAGCATTTCAGGAGTCTTTTTGCCCTGTTCATCACAGCCTCCTCAACGCACCATTACAGTCATGTTCGAATTGAACGTCATCGCTGGGATGATGATGCTGTCGTAGGTCTTTTGGCCGGCAAGGCTGTAATATTTGTAAGGCGAGGTCGACCCACCGGAGGGGGACGTGCAGAGCGAGGTGCAGGAAACCGGCGTGCT
>DATHRP010000372.1:0-8725 GCA_035465195.1 Afifellaceae bacterium
TCAGCGGCCAAGGAGATTTCCCGATGGACAAGTTCACCTCGCTCACCGCCGTCGCGGCGCCGATGCCGATCGTCAATATCGACACCGACATGATCATCCCGAAGCAGTTCCTGAAGACCATCAAGCGGACCGGTCTCGGCAAGTCGCTGTTCTACGAGATGCGCTACAATGACGACGGTTCGGAGAACCCGGATTTCGTGCTCAACAAGCCGGCCTACCGGCAGGCGAAGATCATCGTGGCGGGCGACAATTTCGGTTGCGGCTCGAGCCGCGAGCACGCTCCGTGGGCGCTGAAGGATTTCGGCGTCTCCTGCGTGATCTCCACCAGCTTCGCCGACATCTTCTACAACAACTGCTTCAAGAACGGCATCCTGCCGATCGTCGTCAAGCCGGAGGAACTCGACGAACTGATGGACGATGCCGAACGCGGCGCCAACGCGACGCTCACCGTCGACCTTGAGGCGCAGGAGATCCGCGGTCCCGACGGCGGCGTGATCCGTTTCGAGATCGACCCGTTCCGCAAGCACTGCCTGATCAACGGTCTCGACGATATCGGCCTTACCATGGAGAAGGCGCCGAAGATCGAAACCTTCGAGACAAAGCTGGAAAGCGAGCGCCCCTGGGTCTGACGGCCCGGGCGTTCCGGCCAGGCAGGGTTTCGGGTATTCGGCGGAAGGCGGGGCGCGGCAGGTAAGATCGTTCATACCGACGCGGTTCGAACTCGTCGTCTTCGGGCTGCTGGTGTCCGGCATGATGTCGCTGCTGGTCTCCGGCGTCGCCATGTTCCGCGCCGTCGGCCTGATCACCGGTTTCGTGTCGATCTGGCTCCAGGCCTGGATGGCGGCCTGGGCCGTCGCATTCATGGCGATCCTGTTCGTCGTTCCGCTGGTGCGCCGCCTGCTTTCCAGGCTGGTGATCCGGAACTAGGCTGACTGTCCGTCCGGCGCCGGGCCGGTTGCCGAGGGAGTGCAAGTCCATGTGCAAGGTGATGCTACCTTACATCCTGCTGGCGGGCTTCGTTGCGGCGATTGGATCGCCGGCGCGGGCCGAGACGGTCGAGCAGACCATGCAATTCGCCGGCAACGCGATCGAGGTCGTCCAGACCGACGATTTCGACCGGGTGATCAGGGTCAACGGCGAAGAGGCGTTCCGCGACTTCCAGGTCTTCATCGAACGGTCGATCCCGCTCGGCGGCCGCGAGGTGCTCATCGCCAGCGCCGGGCCGGGCGGCAATGCCTGCGGCTCCTATCCGGTCGTGATCATCCCGGCCAATGACGGGACGCTGACGGTCGCCACGCCGCTCGGCACCGGCTGCGGCCTGTTCGCGGAAGTGGCGGCTACGGCCGACCGGCTGATCTTCGTCGGCTATCCGCAGCCCGGCATCCCGGCCTCCATCGACTAGTGGTGGCCGCGCGGCGGGCTGGAGCATGTCGGGCGCATTGAGTTCGAGCCGCAGCCGGAGACCGGCTGGGCGACGTTCGACCCGGCTTCGGTCTCGCACCCGATCGAACTGTTCTCCAACGCCGACGTCTACCGGGCCATAGCCGGGCTTTCGGGAGACGGCCTCGGCGCGCTCGCCACGTCGCTCCGCGTATCGGGATCGCCGGAATTGCTCGACGGCCGCTTCCTGTTCGCCACTGGCTGCACGCCGCATGCCTGCGGCACCGCCGACGGGCTGATCGCCGTCGACGTGAAAGAGCGCGCAGTCTATGCCGCCACCGACGCGACAGAAACCCTGTCTGTCTGGCCGCCGGCAGGCGACTGGCCGGAGCCGCTCAGGGCAAAGCTGGAGGCCTGGCAGAATGGCCAGCGATAGAACCGACGACCGGCCGCGCCGCCGGCTGATCTCCACCGGCTCACCGTTCGAGAGACAGGCCGGCTATTCCCGCGCCGTCGTCTCGGGCGACTTCTGCTTCGTCTCCGGCACCACCGGCTACGACTACCGCACCATGGAGATGCCGCCGAGCGTCGATGACCAGGCGCGCAATGCGCTCGCCACCATCGCGGCCGCGCTCGACGAGGCCGGCTTCGCCATGGAAGATGTCGTGCGTGTCCAGTACACGGTCACCGACACCCACCTTGTCGAGCGGGCTTTCGCGGTCCTCGGCGAAGCGTTCGGCGATATCCGCCCGGCCGCGACGATGGTGGTCGCCGGCCTGGTCAGGCCGGAAATGAAGATCGAGATCGAGGTCACCGCGCACCGGCCCTGAGCCGCGGCACCCGGCATCTTGCGCAGCCGCGGCGGAGGGGCTACGCCGGTTGGCAATCACGATAATCCCACTGAGACAGAGGCGACAATGGCGACGCACAAGCTTTTTCTTCTTCCCGGCGACGGTATCGGCCCGGAGGCGATGCAGGAGGTCCGGTCCCTGATCGACTTCCTCAACACCGAAGGCATCGCCTCCTTCGAGGTTGACGAGGGGCTGGCCGGCGGCTGCGCCTACGATGCACACGGCGAGGCGATCTCCGAGGATGACATGGCCAAGGCCATGGCGTCGGACGCGGTGCTGTTTGGCGCCGTCGGCGGGCCGAAATGGGACCATGTGCCCTACGAGGTGCGGCCGGAGGCAGGGCTGCTTCGCCTGCGCAAGGACATGGAGCTGTTCGCCAACCTGCGGCCTGCGATCTGCTATCCGGCGCTCGCCGCCTCCTCGTCGCTCAAGCCGGAGGTGGTCGAGGGGCTCGACATCCTGATCGTGCGCGAGCTCACCGGCGGCGTCTATTTCGGCGAACCGAAGGAGATCACCGACCTCGGCAACGGCCAGAAGCGGGCGGTCGATACCCAGGTCTACGACACGTTCGAGATTGAGCGGATCGCCCGCGTCGCCTTCGAGCTGGCGCGCACGCGCAAGAACCACCTGACCAGCATGGAGAAGCGCAACGTCATGAAGTCGGGCGTGCTGTGGAACGAGGTGGTGGCGCGGGTCGGCAAGGAGGAATATCCCGACGTCGAGCTCGACCACATGCTGGCCGACGCCGGCGGGATGCAGCTGGTGCGCTGGCCGAAGCAGTTCGACGTCATCGTCACAGACAATCTGTTCGGCGACATGCTGTCGGACGTCGCCGCCATGCTGACTGGCTCGCTCGGCATGCTGCCGTCGGCTTCGCTCGGCGCACCCGACGACGTAACGGGCAAGCGCAAGGCGCTCTACGAGCCGGTGCACGGCTCGGCGCCGGATATCGCCGGTCAGAACATCGCCAACCCGATTGCCATGATCGCCTCCTTCGCCATGTGCATGCGCTATTCATTCAACATGATCGCCGAGGCCGACCTGCTGGAGCAGGCGATCGCCAAGGTGCTCGACGACGGGCTGCGCACGAAGGACATCATGTCGGAGGGCATGACGGAGGTCGGCACCAGCGGCATGGGCACGGCGATCCTGACGGAATTCCAGATCCTGCTCGGCAAGGGGCAGGACTGACGGAAGGGCCGGCGGCAGTCGAATCCGCTCAAACGAAAAGGCCGGGCGTTGGCCCGGCCTTCTGCTTTACTTGCGGCGGCTCACTGCCAGGTCGTATAACCGAGCGACAGGGTCTTCGGCGAGCCCGCCGAGAGGCCGTTGACGCGGAACTGGCTGATCCGGCCCTCGTTGGTCTTGACGCAGACATAGGAACCGACCGGGATGTCGCGCAGCGAGACGCGGTTGGTGCTCATGCGGGCGCTACTGCAGCCGGCATAGCCGCGGTTGGAGCGGTCGCCGACTCCGATCGACGCGCCGTTCCTGGGAACCAGGTAGAGCAGGTCGCGGGTCTCCGCCTGGAACCACAGATCGGCGCCCGACGGCTGGACGCGGCCGCGGTCGAGGTCGAACTGGAAGGTCTGGCGCACATTGATCGGGCCGGTGGAGAATGTGCTGGGGCCGGCCGGGCGGGCCGAGACGCAGCGGAAGCCGCGGCCGACCGCGGTGCAGGTCTCGCCGCGCGGCGCCTTGCGCTGCACCGAGCCGGACGAGCCGTAGACGCAGATCAGCGCCGGCTCGCCGCCGATATTCTGAACCTTGGTGTCGGACAGGCGGTTGACGATCGGCGTGGTCCACCAGCCGGACGGCAGGTTGTCGGTGATGGTGCGGCGGGCCTGCGACAGCGGACAGGAGATGTTGCTGTCGGCGAACGCACTGCCGGCGGTCGCGGCGAGGCCGAGCGTGGCGAGGAGTGCAAGACGGGCAAATCGGGTCATGGCGGTACTTTCCTGTGTTGGGTCCTGTCCATTGGACGCGGCAGGTCGTCGGTTGGTTCAAGCCGGGCGGTCGCCGAACGGGCCGACAGAGGCAGAAAAGCCCGTGATTCCGGGGTTTGTGTTTTGCCGCCGGGCGGTCTAGAGGGAGGTGAAGCGACGGGAGCGGACGGTCCGGCCATGACGGAGAATGCGGGCACCAGCGGCGGCGATGCGGACAAGCGGGTCCGCTTCAGCGCCGATATCGCCGGCAATTACCGTGCCGTGCACCGGTTCTGGGCAGCGCGGCGCGGCCGCCGTATCCGGCCGGCGGGCGGGCGGGCGCTGGCCTGCTACGTCGCCGGCGTCGCGTGCCTGGTGTTGATGGCGCTGCTGTTCGCCGACCGTCCCGTCGGCGCCTATCGCGGCCAATGGCCTGACGGGCTGCGCACGCTGGCGCGCACGATGACCGATATCGGCGAATCGTTCTGGTATCTCATGCCGTCCGGCCTGTTCATCCTCGGGGCGCTGATGGTCGACTGGCGCGCATTGGCCGGCCGCGCCAGGTGGATGATGGCGAACGGCTTCGCGCTGGCGGCTTACGTATTCCTGACCGTCGCCGCATCGGGCCTGCTCGCAACGACGCTGAAGCGGGTGATCGGCCGGGCCAGGCCGAAACATTTCGACGATCAGGGCATCCTGTCGTTCGACAGCTTCGCCACCGATGCCAGTTTCGCCAGTTTTCCCTCCGGCCATGCCACGACCTGCGGCGCGCTGGCGGGGATCGTCGCGCTCGTCTTCCCGGCTTTGCGCGTGCCCGCCATCCTGATCGGCATGGCGCTGGCATCGACCCGGGTCTTCGTCGGCGCCCACTATCCGAGTGACGTGATCGCCGGCTTCGCCTTCGGCCTGTGGTTTGCCTGGCTGGTTGCGCTGGCGTTCGCCGGACGGGGGATCATGTTCGTGGCCGCAAGCGGCCCGCTGCCGGCGCCGCACCCCTCGTTCGGGCGGTTTTTGTCCGCCGTCCGCCGCCGATTTGTGTCGGGCGTGCCATTTTTGCAACGCAGGTCGGACAAATTGTCCTGAATCGCCAACATTCCGGTTACGGACTTTTTTTCATTTTCTGTAACAGCTATTGAAAGAATGATTGGGCGGAGTGGACTCATGGCAACAAAATCCGTTTGCAGTTTCAGTCTGATGGCCTGTGCGGCGTTCGTTGCGGCGCTTGCCGCGAATGTCGGGACAAGCCGGGCCGGCGAACTGCAGGTGTCGGGCTATACCGGGTTCATCGCCTCGGCCGACAGCGACGTCGATTCCAATGACGGCGCCACGAGCTACTCGAATTCCGTGTCGTGGGAAGGCAAGCCGTTCGAGATGCCGCCCTTCTGGGGCGCGCGCGTTACCTACTGGACGGACCGCTGGCAGAACTGGGGCGGCGCCATCGACTTCGCCCATTCCAAGGTCTACGCCGAACTGAACGGCGCGGTGGGCGGCGTCTACGACACGCTCGAATTCACCGACGGCCTCAATCTCCTGACCGCCAACGTGATGTACCGGCATCCGAATTCGTCGCGCTTCACGCCCTATGCCGGCGTCGGCGCCGGAGTCGCCATCCCGCATGTCGAGGTGGATTTCGACGCCACTGCGGACGAGACCTTCGAATATCAGCTTACGGGTCCGGCGGTGCAGGCACTGGTCGGCGTCGATATCGCCATCACCGATCGCATCTCCACCTTCGTGGAGTACAAGGCGAACTATTCCTGGCACGATGCGGACCTGGCCGGCGGCGGATCGCTGGAGACGGAGATCTTCAACAATCAGTTCATCGTCGGGCTGACCTATACCTTCGACAATGTGCTGAACTTCTAAGGCCGGCGCGACGGTGGGTCTGCCCGGTCAGCGCATGATGACCGGGAGTATCCGTCATGCCGGACCTATCGTTACTTCGCTTGAGGCGCTCGAGGCGCTGTACGGCCCCGTCAACCCCAACTCGCTGGCCAAGGAAACCGTGCGGTTGACGCCGGAATACCGGCGCTGGATCGGGCAGGCGCCGTTCCTCGCAATCGCGACCTCCGGCCCGGGCGGGCTCGACTGTTCGCCGCGCGGCGATGCGGCCGGCCATCTCGTCCGCGTGGTTGACGAGACGACCTTGCTGGTGCCGGATCGCCGCGGCAACAACCGGATCGACACGCTGCGCAATATAATTGCCGACCCGCGTATCGCGCTGCTGTTCCTCATTCCCGGTATAAACGAGACCCTGCGCGTGAACGGTCGGGCGGAGATCACCACGGAGCCGGTTCTGCTGGAGAGCTTCGCCGTGGACGGCCGGGCGCCGGCAAGCGTCATGCGGATCTTCATCGACGCCGTCTATTTCCAGTGCGCCCGCGCGCTGGTTCGCTCACGTCTTTGGCAGGCCGACGCACAGGTGCCTCGCATTGCCGTGCCGAGCGCAGGTGAGATGACCCGTGCGGCAAAGCCCGGTTTCGACGCGGAGAGCTATGACGCCGAGCTGGACGACCGCCATCGCCGGACGCTCTACTGAGCCGGGTCCGGCCGGGCTCCTGCCTTCAATCGAGCGACCCGAGCCGCAATGTCCATGGCGCGACGTGTGTGATCCTCAGCAGGCCGTTGCGGATCCAGGGATCGATGGCCAGCATTCCGGGGGCGTCGTCGGGCGCAAAGATGCGCATGACGAGCAATATGTCGCCGCTGCCGCCGAGCGGTCCGGCCAGCAGAATACTGCCGCGCTCGTACAGGGTGTCCATAAAGGCCGCATGCGCGTCCCAGTCCGCCTGCTCTTCCATTGCCAGGCTTTCCTCCCAGTTTGAGCCTCGGGTTCGTAAAACCGCGTAGAGACCGGCCATTGCCTCACCACCTTTCCATCCGCGCTCCGGCCCCGAGGGTCAGGCACGCAGCTCGCGGATACCGTCCGCCACGAGCTTGACGCCGAGCGCGCCGAAGATTGCGCCGAAGGCGCCCTCGACATATCGCGCCGTGCGGCGGTAGGCCCGCATCGCCAGCCCGGTGGAAAACAGGACGGCGTATGTGCCGTAGATCGCCATCGCCGAGAGCGACATGCATAAGCCGATGGCCAGGAACTGGCCGTGGCTCGGATGCGCGGAGGCGAGGAAGATGGAAACGGCGATCCACATCAGCGCCGCCTTGGGATTGGTCAGAACGACGAGCAGCCCGGTGGCGAATGCGTGCCCGCCGGTCCGCTCCAGGCGGTCGGTACCGCGGCCGGTTTCGGCCGGACGGAAGGCCGCGAGCACGGCCCTGATGCCGAGGAACAGCAGGTAGCCGCCGCCGGCGAACTTCATCGCGGTGATGCTTTGCGGAAACGCGTTGAAGAACGCGCCGATCCCGAAGGTGAACAGGATCGCCCAGACGAAGACACCCGAGGCGACGCCTGCAGCGGTCAGGACGCCGGCCCTGCGGCCGGTGCCCAGTGCCACCGAGGAGACCGCCATCATGTTGGGCCCCGGCGAGACCTGCGCAAGCAGGACGCCCAGAACGAGAGGCAGGAATTCAATCATCGGTTTTCATTCCTTACGGCTGGACCGCTGGCGGCGGGTGCGGCGCGAAAGGGCGGTCCAGGCTGCCCGGGCCCGACCGGAACAATCCGGATACTGAAAAGTACAGTCAGTTCAGCCGATTGGCGGTATCGTCATGATAGACGGTCGGGTACCGGATTGAAGCGTTTTCTTAATCAAAACCCGGAAAATTATACAACCAAGGAGAGAAAAGACCACATTCTGAAGTCGATTTGTTCCCGTGAAAGGCTGTAACCCGGCCTTTTCGCGTTGATTTGAGCTGGGGGTCACATGACCGATGGGAATGTGAAAAACATCCGCCCGCGATACCTGATTGCGCTTGCGATCATGGCGCTCGCCTGCGCTACGATCGTGGCGGTATCGATTCGCTCCAGCGACCAGAATGCGCGTGTCGGGGCGTTCTCCGACGGCCTGGCGGAGGCCGACGAGAAACTCGGCGAACTGGCCAAGAGTGCACTCAGGATGACGGCCAGAACAGGCGCGGCGCGGGACTCTCTTCCGGTTGCAATGGGAATCCAGGTCGAACTGTCCACAGAAGCGCTCAGGACGTTGCGGGCGGTGCTGCGGGATGCGCCGGAGGGAATCAGGATCGCGATAGCGGAAAAGAATGCCCGCGCGGTTGACGCCGACCCGTTCAAGCGCTTTTCCGATCTGATCGTTCAGGCCAACCAGATATTCGGCGGCAGGAGCGCACATTCGGGCGGCGCCGGCCAGCCGCTTCGCGACATGGCGGCGCGGATGGCGCGGCGGTCCGGTTCCGGGGACGACGATCCGGTTTCTGTCGACGGAGACGATCCGGAGACGGAATGGGAGGTTTTCTGACCGCTGTCCGCGATTTCCTCGATTGCGCGCGGTGACGCGTGTGCCGATTCGAGATCGATTGACTTGGCCGCAAAATCGGCTAAAACCCCCGCGCACGGAGTAAAAGATGGCCCAGGCCCGGAACGTGATCGCAGATCTGTCCTGCGTTGCAGCATTAGCCGCAGCCGACCGTCATGCTTGCCTGGAGTTCAGGGGC
>DATHRP010000373.1:0-5278 GCA_035465195.1 Afifellaceae bacterium
CTTGGCGACTTCGACGTCCGGCCGGGTGAGATTTCCGTTCTGACGGTGATCGGCGAAAATCCGGGCGTCCGCCAGGGACTCGTGGCCCGTCGGCTGATGATCAAGCGCGCCAACATGACCAAGATGGTCCGGGCGATGGAGGAGCGAGGTCTCGTCCGGCGGACCATCCCGGAAGACGATAAACGGTCCGTCGAGCTGTGGCTGACGAAAAAGGGGTCCGCACGGCTTGTCGACCTGCGTGGACCGTTCATGGCCCATGAAGCTCACCCGGTACAATCCCTGAGCCGGGAGGATGAAGCCGAACTGAAGCGGCTCTTGCGCAAATATATCGGATTGCCGGAACCGCGCCGGGGAGGCGGAAAATGAACGCCGATGAACTCGTTGCGATCGACTTCCATACCCACGCGGAGGAACCGTGCTGCGGCCCGCGCGACGACGGATATGACGAGTTCCAGGCCGGAATGGCGGCCTACTTCAACAACCCCGCCGGGGCTAAGGGCATGCTGCCCAGCGTCGCGGAAACGGCGGCCTACTACCGGGAGCGCAGGATCGGTGCAGTGATATTCCCGGTCGATGCCCAGCGGGAAACCGGTTTCCGCCGCTATTCCAACGAAGATGTCGCGACCATCGCGGCGGAGAATTCCGACATCCTGATTCCGTTTGCATCGATCGACCCGGCAAAGGGCAAGGCAGGCGCCCGCGAGGCGCGGCGGCTGGTCCGCGAATTCGGGGTTAAGGGGTTCAAGTTCCATCCGACCATGCAGGGCGTCTTTCCCAACGACCGCATGGCCTATCCGCTCTACGAGGCCATCGCCGAGGAAGGCGCTATAGCGCTTTTCCATACCGGACAGACCGGCGTGGGCTCAGGCATGCGCGCCGGCATGGGCATGCGGCTCAAATTCTCCAACCCGATCCACGTCGACGACGTGGCGGTGGACTTTCCGGACATGCCGATCGTGCTGGCCCATCCCTCGTTCCCGTGGACGGAGGAGGGCCTGGCGGTCGCGCAGCACAAGCCGAATGTGCACATCGACATGTCCGGCTGGTCGCCGAAATATTTTCCGGCCGTGTTCGTGCAGTATGCGAACACGATCCTGAAAAAGAAGATGCTGTTCGGATCGGACTGGCCGGCGATCACGCCGGACCGCTGGCTTTCCGATTTCGAGACTATTGGAATCCGCGAGGATGTGAAGTCTCTCTTGCTCAAGGAGAATGCGAGACGGCTTCTAAACGTGTGACGGCATGAACCGGGAGGAACGATCATGTTCAAGCTGAAATATACGGTTGCATTCGCTACTGCCTTGGCGCTGACGCTACCCGCGGCTCTCGATGCGCGCGAGCTCCGCGTCGGCTCCGGGGCACCGCCGCCGCATCCGGCGACGAGCCATCTCTACAACGGACTGATCGAGTACCTGCCGGAGGAATCCGATGGCAAATTGACGGCCGTCTTCCTCGGTCCGGAGGTCGTGAATCTCCGCCAGATGAAGGACGCGCTTCAGACTGGACTGATCGACGTTGGCAACCTCCTGCCGCTCTATTTTCCCGCAGAGCTGCCAAACTTCGCGCTTGCCGGCGAATTGTCGCTGTCCGCGCGCGACCCGCATGCGGTCGCCGCGGCGCTGACCGAGTACACGGTCAAGTGCGAGCGCTGCCAGAAGGAGATGTCCGATTTCGGCATCGTCTATCTCGGTTCGGGCTCGTCCGACCCATACATGCTGCTGACAAAGGAACCGGTGACGACCGCCGCGGACCTCAAGGGTGTGCGGCTTCGTTCCGGCGGCGCTCCCTATTCGCGCTGGGCTGAGAATTTTGGTGCCGTGCCTGTCTCCATCAGCGTGCTGGAGACGTTCGAGGCGATGAGCCAGGGCACGATCGACGGGTCGATGGCGTCGATCGGCGACCTTCTGGCATTCCGTCTCGTCGAACTGGTCAAGCATGTGACCCCGGTTCCGCTCGGCACCTACTTCTCGACGTCGAACTTTGCGACGGCCAAAAGCACGTGGGCCGACCTTTCGGTCGAAGAGCGCGGTCAGTTGCTTCGCGCGGCAAACCGGGCCAACGCCAACTTCACCCAGCGCTGGGGATACGATTTCGCCAGTATCGCCGAGGAAGCGGCGAAGAAGGCCGGGATCGAGTTCCACCAAGCCGATGCCTCGCTGATCGCGGCGGCAACGGCGTTTGCTGAGGCCGATCGCGCCACGGCGGCCGCGATCTCGAAAGAGCGGTTCGGGATGGACGATGCCGATCAGAGAGTTGCGGAATTCATCGCGCTGGTCGACAGATGGGAAGCGATCTCCGACGAAGTCGGCCATGACCGGGACGCCATGATCCAGAAGGTCTGGGACGAGGTCTGGAGCAAGGTCGATCTCACGACCTACGGCATGTGATTGACAGCGGCCGGCATGCCAGGCGTGTCGGCCGCCACCGGAGGCCGGACATTGATGGACGTTCTGGAACGCGCATCCGACCGGGTTGCACAGGCGCTCGCTCTGGTCGGCGCGCTTGGCGTGGTCGCGCTTCTCGTACACGTATCCGCGGATGTCGCACTACGCAATATCGCTGGCCGACCGATCCCGGCAACCAACGATATCGCGTCGCGCTACTACATGGTGGCCATCGCGTTCCTGCCGCTGGCCTGGGTCGAGCGGCGCGATGCCATGGTGAAAGTCGAACTGTTCGATTTCGTCGCCTGGCGAAAACTCGGCCGGGCTTCTGATGTCCTGGTCGCCATCCTTGTCACCGCGATCTATCTCACACTCGCATATGTGACATGGGGCGATGCGGTGAAAAACTGGCGCATCGGCGCTTTCGTCGACGTGCTCGGCCGTCAGCTGGCGGTGTGGCCGACCTATTTCCTGCCGCCCGCCGGGTTCGCGCTGGCCGGAGCTGTCACGCTGCTGCGCGCGGTCTCGCTCGCCAGGAGCAAGGCCTGAGATGAGCGTCGAGACGGGGTTCTGGGGTATTGCGGCGATCCTCGTGCTGCTCCTGCTGCGCGTTCCCGTGGCGCTCGCACTCATGACGGTGTCCTTTGGCGGGATCGCCTGGCTGCTCGGCGTCACGCCGGCACTCGGCATCCTGTCCAACACGCCCTACAGCTTTGCCGCGAGCTGGACCTTGAGCGCCGTGCCGATGTTCCTGCTGATGGGTTTTGTCGCCTATCATGCCCAGTTGACGGCGGGGCTCTTCGACGCGGCAAAGGCCGTGTTGCGTAAGATTCCCGGCGCGTTGGCGATTTCGTCGATCTTCGCCTGTTCCGCGTTCGCGGCCGTCTGCGGGTCGTCGCTGGCGACCGCCGCATCGATGGGGCGCATCGCGATACCCGAGATGCTGCGCGCCGGCTATGCGCCGTCGTTCGCCGCGGGCGCCATCGCGGCGGGCGGTACAATCGGCGCGCTGATCCCGCCGTCGATCCTGATGATCATCTACGGTATCTTTGCCGAAACCTCGATCACCAAGGTTTTCCTCGGCGGCATCTCGATCGGCATACTGACCGCGCTTGGCTATGCCGTCGTCGTGCTGATCTTCACCTGGCTCAGGCCGGACCTGGTCCCGCGTCGCCCGCTGGAAGAGGAACAGCTTTCCACCCGGGAGGCGCTCATCCGCGTCTGGCCGGTCCTGCTTCTCATCGTCATCGTCTTCGGCGGACTTTTTTCCGGCTTCTTCACCGCGACCGAAGCAGGGGCGATCGGAGCGGCCGGGTCGGTACTCATCGCCCTGATGGTGGGACAATTGAGCGTCGCGGTGATGCGCGACGCGCTTCTGGAAACTCTGACCGCAACCAGTTCGCTTCTGATCATCGGCATCGGCGCGGCCATGTTCACCCGCTTTCTCGGCATCACCGGTCTGTCCAGCTATCTGTCGACCTACGTGCAATCCGCGGACATCGGCTACTACCAACTGATGCTCGTCATCGTGCTGATCTACCTGGCGCTCGGGATGGTCATGGAGCCCTTCGGAGCGCTGTTGGTGACCCTGCCGGTCTTCCTGCCGGTGCTCAATGCAGAGGGTATCAGCCTGGTCTGGTTCGGCGTACTGGTCGTCAAGCTGCTTGAGATCGGCATGATCACGCCACCGGTGGGGCTCAACGCCTTCGTCATCCGAAACGTGGCGCAGGACCATGTGTCCACGGTTCAGGTCTTCGTCGGCGTCGTGCCGTTCTTTCTGGCGGATCTAGTCGTGACGGCGCTGATCGTCGTCTTTCCGGCTCTCGTCCTGGCGCTGCCGACGCTCCTCTAGGGCGATTGAGGTCCGGGAGGCGCCCTAGAACGGGTATTCCGGCACCAGGCTCTCGTTCCACCGTGTGACCGGCCGGCCGAGCCGCTCCATCACTTCCAGAAAGAGCTGGTTGTAGGCTTCGCGCACCTTGGGGTGGCTCGGCGGGCAGTTCCACGCTTCCGGCAATTCGATCCTGTCCTCGTCGATCTGGAAGAAGTGATGCTCAGGCCTGCCAGGCACATTAAGCCTGGTCGAGTCGCCCCAATTCAGGGTCACCGACTTCCGGCCGAGGGTGAGCACGTAGTGCCGGCGGAAACCGTCATCGTCGGCCTCCAGAGACAGGTCGTCGTACCAGGCATAGGGGCCGGTGGAGACACACTCGATCTCGATGCCGCGGAACAGTTTCGGCTTCTCCGTCAGTCCGAAATCCCGGGTGATGTGGGCGATCAGATGCTTGACGAGAACACGCGCAACCACAATCCAACTCCATCCTGCACCGTTTGATGCACTCCCGGAGCGATGATTAGCGGCGCAGGGTTAAAAATCTGAATACCGGACCGCTCCGGCCGGATGCCAAAGCGGCACGGCAGGCGATCAACGCGCCAGTGCGCGCATGGCCTCTTCCAGTCCGTCGAGCGTGAGGGGGAACATGCGGTCCTCGAATATCCGGCGGATCGCCTGGATGGACCAGGTATAGTCCCAGTGATCCTGCGGCACGGGGTTGAGCCAGACCGCCTTGTCGAAAGTCGCCAGCAGCCTTTGCAGCCAGACGCCGCCGGCTTCGTCGTTCCAGTGCTCCACCGAACCGCCGGCATGGGTGATCTCGTAGGGGCTCATGGAGGCATCGCCGACGAAGATCACGCGGTAGTCGGAGGGAAAGGTGCGCAGGATGTGCTCGGTCTCGATCCGTTCCGATCGGCGCCGCCTGTTGTCCTGCCAGACGCTCTCGTACAGGCAATTGTGGAAATAGAAATACTCCATCGTTTTGAATTCGCTGCGCGCGGCGGAGAAGAGTTCCTCCGAGGTGCGAACATGCCAGTCCATCGAGCCGCCGACATCGAAG
>DATHRP010000374.1:0-1907 GCA_035465195.1 Afifellaceae bacterium
GGCGATCGTGTCGATCTGCTGGTCGTAGACGCCGAGGCCGTCCAGCGCATGCGGCACGCCGAGCGCTTCGCGTAGCGCCAGCACCTGCTCCAGGAAGCCCTCGAAGTCGCCGCCGAAGCCGAGCCAGGCCGACAGCCGGCCGATCTTGTCCTCGATGGCGGAGCGGTTGAATTCGAGCACATAGGGCATGAAGACGGCGTTGGTCATGCCGTGGTGGGTGTTGTAGAGCGCGCCGACCGGATGCGACAGCGAATGGATCGCGCCGAGCCCCTTCTGGAACGCGGTGGCGCCCATAGCCGCGGCGCTCATCATGTGGGCACGGGCCTCGATGTCCTCGCCGTTCTTCACCGCCTTCGGCAGGTTCTCGAAGACGAGCCGCATGCCTTCCACCGCGATGCCTTCCGCCATCGGGTGATAGAACGGCGCGCAATAGGCCTCCAGGCAGTGGGCGAGCGCGTCCATGCCGGTGCCGGCGGTGATCGCCGGCGGCATGCCGACGGTGAGCTCCGGATCGCAGATGACGATCGCCGGCATCATTTTCGGATGGAAGATCACCTTCTTGGTATGGCTCTCCTCGTTCGTGATGACGCCGGCGCGACCGACTTCCGAGCCGGTGCCGGCCGTGGTCGGCACAGCGACGATCGGCGCGATGGCGGCGGCATCGGCGCGGGTCCACCAATTGCCGATATCCTCGAAGTCCCACACCGGGCGGCTCTGGCCGGCCATGAAGGCGATCAGCTTGCCGAGGTCGAGGCCGGAGCCCCCGCCGAAGGCGACGACGCCGTCATGACCGCCCTCGTTGAACGCCCTGACGCCGGCCTCCAGGTTGGCGCCGACGGGATTGGGCTGGACGTCGGAGAACAGGCCCGGCGCCAGGCCGGCTCCGGACAGGACGGCCATGGCCTGGGCGGTGATCTCCAGCTTGGCCAGCCCTGCGTCGGTGACGAGAAGCGGTTTCGACATGCCGATGGCCTCGCAGGCCTCGGCCAGTTCGTTGATCCGGCCGGCGCCGAAGCGGACGGCGGTCGGGTAACTCCAGTTTGCGGTCAGGTTCATCGTTCAGACCCGTTTCAGGTGATAGGATTTCGGCCGCGTCACGCTGTTGTAGCCTAGCACGGACAGCGAGGCGCCGCGGCCGGTCTCCTTGCAGCCGGTCCAGCAGAGCGCGGGGTCGAGATAGTCACAGCGGTTCATGAAGACGGTTCCGGTCTCGATCCGCTGGCCGATCTCCGCCGCCTTATCGAAGTCGTTGGTCCACAGCGACGCGGTCAGCCCGAACTGGCTGTCGTTCATCAACTCTATCGCCTCCTCGTCGGAGGAGACCTTCATGATGCCCACTACCGGGCCGAAGCTCTCGTCGCGCATCACACGCATGGAATGGTCGACGTCGACCAGGATCTGCGGCGCGAGCCATGCCGTGCCAGGCTTGTCTTCGGGGAACAGCGCCGGATCGATCAGCGCCGTCGCGCCGGCCTCCAGCGCCTCTGCCACCTGCGCCCTCACCTCATCGGCGAAGCGCACATTGGCCATCGGCCCGAGCGTGGTTTCCGGGTCGAGCGGATCGCCGAGCCGGTAGCCCTCGACGATAGCCTTCGCCTTTTCGACGAAGCGGCCGAACAGGCTTTCGTGCACGTAGATGCGCTCGATGCCGCAGCAGCATTGGCCGGAATTGAACATGGCGCCGTCGATCAGCGTGTCGACGGCGGCGTCGAGGTCGGCGTCCGCCCGGACATAGCCCGGATCCTTGCCGCCGAGTTCCAGGCCCAGGCCGACGAAGGTGCCGGCCGCGGCGCGCTCAATCGCCCGGCCGCCGGCAACCGAGCCGGTGAAGTTGATGAAGTCGAAGCTGCGCTCGCGGATCAGCCTTTCCGTCAGGTCGTGCGACAGGCGGACATTGGTGAACAAGC
>DATHRP010000375.1:0-3900 GCA_035465195.1 Afifellaceae bacterium
GCACATAGTCTTGGGGCACACTCTGGCCTTCGATGTACATGCGGCCTAGGCCGTGTACTCATTAATTCGAACTGGCTGAGGCGACCGTCACAATGTCTGCCTTGCCCCGATAGCGGACTCTTCCGATGACTGCGCAAAGCGTCCGCTATGTGCCAAACGGCGACATTTTCGCAGTACCTATTGCCAAGCGAATTGGCACATCGCGATGC
Organism: Afifellaceae bacterium; assembly: GCA_035465195.1. Classification (GTDB taxonomy): domain Bacteria; phylum Pseudomonadota; class Alphaproteobacteria; order Rhizobiales; family Afifellaceae; genus CAMYKZ01. The sequence continues at coordinate 210 of DATHRP010000375.1, forward strand.
CGGTGGAGGAGGCGTCCACAGCATCAACAGCGATCATTAAGCGCATTCCACTTCAGCCAAACAAACCGCCACACTTGCCGCAGACCGCGCATAACTTGGATCACGATGAATGAGTATCGATGACATTGTCCCCTCGATGAGCAGCATTACTTTGCGTGCAATGTCCTGCGGGTCTTCTGCCCCTAGTTCTTCCAATTTGAATGCCAACCAAGCCTCTACGGCGTGTTTATGCCGGCTGGCCGCCTCGCGGGCGGGATGGCCGGGTAGATGTGCCAATTCCATCGTCAATCGTGTAAAGCCGGAGCCCATCCAGTTGGGTTGGCTGGCCCAAGTTTCGATATCTTTAAACATTGAAGCCAAAAAGTCGGCCGCACATTTGGAGTTCTTCTTGCCCCATTTTTTGATTTGGCCGAGCGCCAGATTATTCTGATGTTCGAGTACCGAGGCAGCTAATGCGTCTTTGCTTGGAAAATGGTAATATAGCGTCTTTTTCGTCACGCCTGTGGTATCGGCAATAGCGTCCATACTTACACGAGCAAAACCTCCTTCATAAAATAGTCTATATGCGGAGTTGAGAATCCGGGTTTTCGTGTCGGCAGTTGGAGCGATCATGTCACTTCGTATCGGTCAATCAAGCCGTGAAGTATACTCACTAGTGAGTGTATAACATGTGTAGGTTAATTTATTGCTCCCTTGCCGATGTTGAACGAAGTCATTCGAAGACCCTGCAATCGGGGCCTTATTCACACAGTGACCCATCCCATTTTTTGTAAACGGGGGAAGGACGTATCGGAGTGGTTAGTTCGAAGTTCCCCCATTCAAGGTTTGGCGGCACGGCAACAAACTCTTCCCAGCTGCCGGTTCCGGACCCGGCAACCGATCTTGTCGTTTCTACCGGCATATTCGCTGATTGCGGATCGCCAGAACGACGGGGTTCAACGTTGTTTGTGGCCGTGTCGTCATCATCATCATTCTTGCTCGCTCCCGCGGCGGATGGGCCGAAGGCAATGCGGGCCTGTCCGGAATTGCCGGTGTTAGAATTCTGAATTCGGCGTCGCTGTTTTCTGAAGCGCGTGAAATTGCGCGGGACCGAAGAACCGTTGATGCTCAGGCATGGAATTTATGGAGGCGCAATTGGGAAACTTCATTCTGCTCTTGTTCTGCTTTGCAGCCGGTATCTTCCTGCGCCGCTACAACCGTTTGCCGGAGAACACGCCCGCCGTCCTCAACGCCTTCATCATAAATATCGGCCTGCCGGCCATGGCGCTCGCCTACCTTCACGATATCGAGCTTTCGCCGAGCCTGTTCTACGCGGTGCTCGCGCCATGGGTGATGTTTCTAATCGGCGCCGTCCTGCTCTGGCAATCCTGCAAGGCCCTGCATCTGCCGCGCGAGACGACCGGATGCGTCATCCTGGTCGGCGGCCTCGCCAACACATCGTTCATCGGCATTCCGATGATTGAGGCTTTCTACGGCGCCACCTGGATGGGGATCGGCATTGCCATGGACCAGCTCGGGTCCTACGTCATTCTTTCCCTGCTGGGCATCGCCATTGCCCGCCTGTTCGCCGCCGGCCCGCGGCCCGATTTCAGGGAGGTGGCGATCAGAATCCTTCAATTCCCGCCGTTCATCGCAACGATTGCCGCCGTTCTTCTGCAGCCCGTAACGTACGCGGAATGGCTTGATACCTTGCTGACCCGACTGGCCGCCACCGTTGCGCCTCTCGCCTTGGTGTCGGTCGGATACCAGCTGTCCCTGTCGGACGTTAAGGGAAAGGTCTCGCCGCTCGTCCTCGGGCTCTCCTACAACCTGGTGATCGGTCCACTAATCATATTTGCCATTTTTGTTTGGCTCCTCGACATCCGCGGGACTATTCTGCAGGTGACGATATTCGAAGTTGCAATGGCGCCGATGATCGGCGCTTCGATAGTCGCCATGAACAACGACCTTGATCCATCGCTGGCGACGCTCCTGGTGGCGCTCGGCGTACCGCTGTCCTTCCTCACACTGCTGGTTTGGTACCAGGTGCTCGGCGGATTTTGAGCATGTCGGAGCGCAGGCGCGAACTCGTGCGCCGCCTGGCCGAGGCGGTCAGGGGACCGGAGGACAGGGACGAGGGCCTTTACCTGCCCGGGTGGGAGCTGTCCGATTGGGAGGTTCTGCTTTCCGATGCGGACATTATTCAATTCCAGGACGGCGACATTGTCCTTCGCAAGGGCGATAGTGGCAGCAACCTCTATTTTCTCGTGCTGGGAAAGCTGGAAGTATCCGTTCCCCAGGCGGGCAGCATTTCGATATCGCCGGTGATCTCAATCGAGCCGGGCTCCGTGGTCGGCGAAATCGCGTTTCTCGACGAGCACGGCCGCTCGGCAAGCGTCTGGTCCCGGGGCAGGTCCGAACTGTTGCGGTTGCGGCGCGAAACGTTCAACGAACTCAAGCTGACAAATCCCGCTCTGATCTGCGATCTGCTGCAGGCCATCGGCAGGATCGTTGCGCAGAGGATGAGGAAGCGTATCAGTGCCGCCGGGCAAGGCACTTATGGGGATTGAAACAACTTTGGTCGGTCCGCAGTTCATTTCCGGGTCGGATCATTAAGAGACCCGACGGATCACGCAACCGATGTCTGAAGTTCGAGGTGGAGCGGACGCGCCGTATTCCCGACCGCATGTCTGAAATGTGCTAGAAGCGGTTCGCTCAAGTCTCTTAACTCGTCTCGTCATTCGCATTTTGGGAATTGCCAAGGGAAGCACTAGCCCTGCGGGATGAATGACGCCGTGGCCGTTCCGGGTTCGCGCAAGTGTGAATGGATAAAGGGCCAAGAGCGACACAACGCAGGTTCGGTGCCTATCCGCCGCCCGGTTCCGGCTGTCCCTCCAAAAACGCGAGGCTGCCCGGATGCCAAGGGATCACGGAATCGCCGGTCCACGCGACCGCAGGCGCCACCTCCGACCCGGCCAGGGCGCCGGTAACCAGCCAGGCATGACGTTCGGAGAGGTCTGCCCGCGCAACCAGCAGCCGGTCACTGATCGGTATCAACAGCCGGAGCGCGATTGGGCCGTAGGCTGAGAAGTGTTCGGCTCCCCTCAGCATGGCTGCGGCGTCCGACCGACTGAGGATCGCGACATCCATCTGCGCTGTGCCAAGCAAGCTCGCAAGCCGGCCGGAACCCGGTGCACGCGCCACCCGCGATTTCGCTGCCGGCAGACGCTCTGCGAGCAGCGCCACGACCTGCTTTGCCAGTTCGTAGGTCTTGGGATCGACCTTATGGCATCCGATCAGCAGGTGCTTTTTCCGATAAACGACCCATTGGCCATAAGGGGTGTGGCCGCCGAGTATCTTTGCCCCGACGGCCAGCAGGATCAGTTTGACAAATCGGCGCCGATTCACTCGTCAAAAACATCCATGTTGAGAACGGCCGTGACGATATAGTTCGGAACGTCAACGACCTGTCCGACACGAAGGTCTACTGCGACGCTGGAGAGGATGTAGGCCTGCTCGGCTGTCAGTCCGTGTTCACGCTTCAGGTAATCGATCATCTTGATCAGTGCGTCGCGTGCAGCGAGTGTAAGGTCTTCCGACAGGTTCTCCAGATTGGCGATCTTCTCCCCGTCGAGATAGGTATGTGGTGCAGGCACCTCACCGGCGGCCTTCAGCGGCAAACCAATCGTCTGGTAGAATTTCGACGGCTCGA
>DATHRP010000376.1:0-1928 GCA_035465195.1 Afifellaceae bacterium
GGGAATCCCCTAATGAGTCAATCTCAAAGCCGGTTGGTATCAGACCTCATTAGGGGGCCCTGTCGCCCGCATAGCGCCGAAATCCCGACGAAACTGTTCACCGGATCGAATACCGTCGCCAAACCAACTTCAACAAAACCCAGGCGCCGTTTTCACACATGGCGTAACTCGGGGACCGGGCACTGCTCTCCGTAAATTGGTGACGATCGGCATAGGCCGGTCCGAGCGTAACGAAAGATCAGGAGAGCAGCTATGGAACGCTATGTGGGAATGGATGTGTCGCTCAAGGAGACCTCGATCTGCGTCGTCGATGATGACGGCGAGATCCAGTGCGAAGGGACGGTGATCTCGGAACCGGAGGCCATTGCTACGTTCATCAAGAAGAATGCAGCGAGTGCGAAGCGCATCGGTCTTGAGACCGGTCCGACGACGACCTGGCTCTGGCACGAACTCAGGGCGCTTGGCTTACCGGTGATCTGCGTCGATGCCCGTCACGCCAAGGCAGCGCTGTCTATGCAAATCAACAAAAGTGACCGCAACGATGCCGCTGGCCTGGCTCGCATCATGCAGTGTGGTTGGTACAAGGAAGTCCAGGTCAAGAAGCTGTCCTGTCATCAGATCCGGGCCGTCCTCAACAGCCGGGCCCAGTTGGTCAAGATCAAGTGCGATCTTGAGAACCAGATCCGCGGCTTGCTCAAGAACCATGGTCTGATCATCGGCAAAGCGCGTGGCAACGTCTTCCATCGCCGGGTCGAGGAGCTGCTTGCCGGGCATGGTCTATTACGGGAGGCTGTTCAACCTCTTCTGGAGGTTCGCGACAAGGTCAGCCGAGAGATCGCCGGGCTCTATCGCAAGCTCTTGGCGCTGGCGCGCAACAACGCGGACAGCAGACGTTCCATGACAGTTCCGGGCATCGGGCCGATCACCGCCCTTGCTTTCCACGCGGCGATCGACGAGCCGACCCGCTTCCGGCGCTCCAGGTCTGTCGGCGCCTATATCGGACTGACGCCGCGCCGCTATGCCTCGGGCGAGGTCGATTGGAGCGGCCGCACCTCCAAATGCGGCGATGCAATGCTCAGGTCCTACCTGTTCGAGGCCGCCGGTGTGCTGCTCACCCGAGTGCCCCGCTGGTGTCGGCTCAAGGCGTGGGGGATTAGGCTGGTCAAACGGATCGGCTTCAAGAAGGCCAAGGTCGCCGTGGCACGGAAGCTGGCGGTCATCCTCCACCGCATGTGGCGTGATCAAACAGACTTCATCTGGTCAAGCAAGGAGGCGGCAGCCTAGAAGAATCAAAGTCCGACAGTTCCGCGAGAGCGGACTGATGTCCCTGTCGGGACGGTGGCGTCGGCGAGATCGGTCTTGGCTTTGCGACGCTTCTCCGAGGCAAGCGCGATTCACACATTGATCCGCCAACGTCCTCCAACGCCATTATGCGGAGGGCTAAGCCCTACTGCGGAGAGAACAGTGATCCCGGCAGGCGCACGACGGAGAGCTTGACATCCGATCCCCGAGTTAGAGAACAGCCAAGACCCGGAACAGACCTCACGTTGGTCTCACGCTGTTGGCGGGATGCTGCTCGAGTCGATTGTGGCGACGTCGAATGGTACTTTTTCATAGGGGACCTTAGTAAGCACCGGAGGTACCAATGACCGACCGGCAAATCCGTTTTGAGGACGGCGCCGCCTACGAGCGGATGATGGGGACCTGGAGCCGGCTGGCTGGACGCGTCTTTCTCGACTGGCTGGCCCCGTCCCAGAGTTTGCGATGGATCGATATTGGCTGCGGCAATGGTGCATTCACCGAGCTGATTGTCGACCGGTGTGCGCCGGCCGAAGTTCACGGCATCGATCCATCCGAGGACCAACTCGCCTTTGCCCATAGACGACCCGCCGGCCGGGTGGCGAAGTTCCGGCAAGGCGACGCGATGG
>DATHRP010000377.1:0-8231 GCA_035465195.1 Afifellaceae bacterium
GCAATCCGCATGACCTGGCTCATCGACGCCACTCCGTAACAGCGTACCCCTCCACGTATCCGTGGGCTGTCGCAAGTGGCAGCCGCCGCGTCAAGTGTTCGGTTGCGGCGAGTGCCGGCATATCGCGCCGGATACGATGACAAATGCCGCCGGAAGGCTTAAATCCGGGCCATGGATACGGAAATCGAGAAAATGGCAAGCCGGGAGCGGACCGGATTCGGCGGCCCGCGGCTGCGGCTGTCGACGCTCAACAAGCTGCGCTGGCTGGCGGTCGCGGGTCAGACCATCGCCATCCTGATCGTCGGGCTGTGGCTTGAATTTCCGGTTCCCTACCTGCCCTGCTTCTTCCTGATCGGCCTTTCGACGGCGCTCAACATATTCCTCGGCCTGCGCTATCCGCCGTCCAGCCGTCTGGATTCCGACCGGACGACCGCGATCCTGGGCTATGACGTGCTGCAGCTGGCCGGGCTGCTCTACCTTACCGGCGGCCTGGAAAACCCGTTCGCGATCCTGCTGCTCGGGCCGGTCGTCGTCTCGGCGACGACACAGACGCCGGACAAGACGTTCCTGCTCGGCGCCGTGGTGCTGTCGTCGGCGACGGCGCTGATCTTCGTGCACCGGCCGCTGCCCTGGTATCCGGGGCAGATCCTCGACGTGCCGCTGCTGTTCGTCGCCGGCTTCTGGGTGGCGCTCCTGTCGTCGCTGTGCTTCATCGCCTTCTTCGCCTTCCGGGTCTCCGAAGAGGCCCGGCAGCTCGCCGACGCGCTGGCGGCGACGGAACTCGTGCTGCAGCGGGAGAAGCACCTGTCGGCACTCGACGGGCTGGCGGCGGCGGCGGCCCACGAACTGGGCACGCCGCTGGCGACGATCGCCGTGGTCGCCAAGGAACTGGAGCGCGAACTGACCGAGGACGACCCGCAGGCGGAGGATATCAGGCTGCTCAGGAGCCAGACCGAGCGGTGCCGCGAGATCCTGTCGAAGCTGACATCGCTTTCCGCCGTTCCGGACGGCCACCTGGGACGCATGCCGATCTCCCACATCATGGAGGACGTCGCGGCACCGCACCGCGATTTCGGCATCGCCATCTCCCTGTCGATGGAGGGCAGCGGTCCCGAACCGGTGACGCCGCGAAACCCGGGGCTGCTCTACGGGCTCGGCAACATCCTGGAAAACGCCGTCGATTTCGCGACGTCCGAAGTGCAGATCGAGGCGTACTGGGACGATGCCGGCGTCAGCGTCGCCATTATGGACGACGGCCCCGGATTCTCGCCGGATATTGTCGGCAGGCTGGGCGAGCCATATGTAACCACCAGGCGACTTGGCGAACGGCAGACGGACGCGGAAGGCGGGGGGCTCGGCCTCGGCGTCTTCATCGCCAACACTCTTCTCGGGCGAACCGGAGCCACCGTCACGCTGACGAACCGGCGGGTGCCGGAAACCGGAGCCGTGGTCACGGTCTACTGGCCCCGGGCCGCCTTCGAGGCGGCGTCGGCAACTGACGAATTGAAAACCGCGGCAGAATAGGCTTGAAAAGAAGCGGACGGGCCGTCGAAACGCCGTGATCCGGCGACGCGTCAACAAGAGCAGAAGAATGACAGAACAAGCACCAGCCGTAGAACAAACGTCGGAAGACCTTTCGCTGATCATCGTCGACGACGACAAATCCTTCGTACACCGGCTGGCCAGAGCAATGGAAAAGCGCGGATTCCAGACGGAAATCGCGGAATCCGTCGGAGAAGCGAAAGCAAAGGTCCACAAACATGCGCCGGCCTATGCCGTCGTCGACATGAGGCTTGAGGACGGCAACGGGCTCGACGTGATCGAGCTGATCCGCAACAAGCGGCCCGAGGCGCGCGCCATCATACTGACGGGATACGGCAATATCGCAACGGCCGTGACCGCGGTGAAGCTCGGCGCCATCGATTATCTCTCGAAACCGGCCGATGCCGACGAGATCTATGCCGCGCTGACCCAGAAGCCGGACGAAAAGGCGGAGCCGCCGGAAAACCCGATGTCCGCCGACCGGGTGCGCTGGGAGCATATCCAGCGCGTCTACGAACTGTGCGACCGCAACGTCTCGGAAACCGCCCGCCGCCTCAACATGCACCGGCGCACCCTGCAGCGCATCCTCGCCAAGCGCGCCCCGCGCTAGTCCGAGACCCGTTTTCGGGCAAAGAACAGGGAAATAACAGGGAAAAATTCCGGATCGCGGCAACCGGGTCGGCAGCCTGCGGCCGAGAATTCCCTTCCATGACAGTCATTTACGTTCGTTTTCCGTTGGCGGATGCGGATGTCATGCGGACTGAAAACAGGGAATTTGGCGGCGGACATCAGGGAATTTCCGCACCCGCCGGTCCTGAAAGCCCGAATGCCCGACGCGGCGCCGGAACCGCTTTTCGCTTGACATATGGCCCGATTGGGGTAAAAGGTGAACATCCCGAATTCCAGGCCGTCGGGGCGGCGCCTGATTGATCGGGATCAGCCCAATCCAAGCGTCGCTTCGGGATCCTCGAGGTCATGCAGCCTGTGCGCTCCGGCGCGGGCGATGCGGATCAGCATGGCCTTGCGAACGCTGGCGTGAAGCGGATCGCGCTCGGCCGGGCGAAGGATTTCGGCGCCGTAGGCATCGGCCACCATCAGGCCGACAGTGTCGGGGAAGATGTCCCGCGGGACGGACGGTCCGGTTGCGAAATAGAAGAGATCGGAGTGGGCCAGATAATCCGGCCACTTGCCGTCGGCGCGGAAATCCTCGACCGACGACTTGATCTCGATGATCAGGATCTCGCCGTTTGCGCCGAGCGCCAGGAGGTCCGCACGGCGGCCGGACGGCAGCGTCAATTCGGGGATGAGGGCATAACCCTCGGCCCGCAGCCTGCGGCAGACGCCGCGGCGGATGGCCAGCGCCGCCTCCGATTGGCGGCCGTCGGGCGGCAGAGAGAGATCGTCGGATGAAACGGCGAAGCGCGGGAGAGACGGCGGCACGGCAAATCCCTGCTCTTGCAGGCCAGATCCGCCCTTTATTCGGACTCATTCAGGCCCATATTGCTGTATGTATGAATCGTAACACAGATCGCTCCCGGGACGTAGTGAGGGGCGCAAAGATACGTGGCAACCGTTCGGAGAGAACCATGACACCAGCAATCATGACCCGGCCTGTCCTTGCAGCCGCACTTGCGGCAAGCCTTCTGGCGCTCGGCGCCTGTACGAAGACGCAGCGGTACGCGGCGACCGGCGGCGCGATCGGCGCGGGAACCGGCGCCGTGATCGCCGGTGCGGCAGGCGGCAGCGTGGCGGCCGGCGCCGTGGTCGGCGGCGCGGCCGGTGCCGTCGGCGGCGCAGTGTTGGCACAGTAGCAACCTGCCCGACCTGTCGGGACGCCGGCAGGCCGGATCTTCCCAGGCTATCCATCCGCAGCGATATTCGCGTATATCGTCTCCGACAACCTGTTCATCGGACCGGCGAAGGACGATTGTTTGCCTGACAGGCGGAAGACGGCCAAACGGCGAATCTCGCTCAGCCTTGCGCTCGGCGGGATATTCGGTCTGCTGATCGCGCTGGCGATCGGCATTGTCCTGTCGCTCTCGGTCTATGCGAACTTCACCAATACGCTCGCACTGGTGAACGGCCGGTCGGTGACCGCCGTGCGGCAACTGGAAGACGCCGTCAGCCGGGAATTCGGGCCGGCGGAAGACATCGTCGCGTTCCTGGCCCGCCTGTTCGCCGACGGGGTCCTGCGCTTCGACGATCCGGAAACCGCATACACGGTCCTGCTCGGCTCTTCCGCGGGCGATCCCGATGTCGGCGCGATCGTGCTGTACTGGCTGGACAACAGCCATGCGCTCGGCATTTTCCGCGCCCGCGACGGCAGCTACGGCCGGATCGCGAACGAGGCCGTCACCAATCCGATGATCCAGAAGGAACTGATGGCCGGCGCACCCCAGGACGAGGCCGTGTGGGGCCGGCCGGTCATCGTCAACGGCCAGCTTTTCGCCAACGTCCGCAAGGCACTTGTCCGCGACGGCGAGACGGTCGGCTACGCCGTGGCCGCCGTGCCGATCAGACTCATCAATACCAGGCTTTCGGCGCTCGGCATGGCGGAGGGCGCGACGCCGTTCATCCTCGACGGCGAGAACAGGATTCTCGTCCATCCGCGCCTCGACGTGGAATCGGCGCTTGCCGGCGGCAGCCGGGAAGCGGTCGGCGAGGCGGCGATGAATGTGCTTGCGCCACGGCTGGCACTGTTCGAGGACGATGTGCTGCGCAGGATCGCCGAACGCGAGCCGGTCGACCTGTTCGAGGAGGCGGCGATGGCCGACATCGAAGTCAGCCGGCTCGACCTGATCGGCGACCGGACGGCCGAAGGCGACTGGACCTCGGACCGGTTCGTGCTGATGACCAAGAAGTCGACAGCCTACTCTGACACGCCCTGGACACTTGGGCTCTATTTCCCGGCGCACGCGGTCAACCAGGAAATCCAGCGGCTGATGAAATCGATGATCGCCGGTCTGGCGATGCTCGCAGGCGCGGTCATCGTCGCCATCCTGCTCGGGCGCCAGATCGCGAGGCCGACCGGACGGTTCACCTCGGTGGCCGACCGCGTCACCGCGCTCGACCTGGACGACATCGAGCCGCTGCCGCACAGCCGCATCCGCGAATTCGACGACGGATCGCAGACGCTGAACCGGATGGTGGAGGCGCTTTCGGCCTTCTCGACCTACGTGCCGAAGACCCTGGTCGCGAAGCTGATCTCGCGCGGCGCACGGGAAAGCAGCAAGCCGGTGCAGGCCGAACTGACGATCATGTTCACCGACATCGCCGGCTTCACCAGCCGCTCGGAGACGATGAGCGCCGCCGAGACGGCGAACTTCCTCAACGATCATTTCGCCATGATCGGCGACATCATCGAACGGTCGGGCGGCACGATCGACAAATATCTCGGCGACGGGCTGCTTGCCTTCTGGGGCGCTCCGGAGCCCCTGCCCGACCATGCGGCGCGGGCCTGCCGGGCGGCGGAAGAGATCATGGCGACCATTGCCGAGCGCAACCGGAAGGCCGCCGAGACCGGCGGCGAACCGCTGCGCATGCGGATCGGCATCCATACCGGCCCGACCATCGTCGGCAATATCGGCGCCGCCAGCCGGGTCAACTACACGGTCGTCGGGGACTCGGTGAACATCTGCGCGCGGCTGCAGGATCTCGGAAAACAGGTCGATCCGGATGCCGAACTCGTCGTGCTGGTCAGCGAGCGGACACGGTCGCTTGCCGGAAGCCCCGAGCGCATGACGCCGCTCGGCGAATTCCAGCTCAGGGGCCGGGAACAGGATATCAGCGTCTACCGGCTCAAATACGCCGACGAAGCATAAACCATCGGTTGCGCCGGGAATCCAGACACAGTAATGTTCGCCGTGGCGGACCTGAAGATCAGTTCTGTGATCCAGGCCAAGCGGGTTCCTTTCACCGAGAGGAACCCGCAGCCGGTTCAGCCGGCCGCGCGGGCCGCCGACATGCTCTCCGCCTGGTCCTCGAACGCAGCGTCGTTTTCGGCGATCTGCTGAACAACCTCGTCGGCGGAAATCGGCCGACCGATCAGGTATCCCTGCATCTCCCGGCAGCCTTCCTCGCGCAGGAACTGGACATGCTCCTCGGTCTCCACGCCCTCGGCAATGACGTTGAAGCGCAAGTTGCGGCCAAGCCCGAGGATGGCGCGGACGATCTCGACGGCCTGCGGATTGCCGTTCATGCTGTCGACGAAGGACCGGTCGATCTTGATCTTGTCGAAGGGAAACGACAGCAGGGACGACAGGGACGAATAGCCGGTGCCGAAATCGTCCATGGCGATCGACACGCCGATCTCCTTCAGCTGCTGCAGGACCTGGAGCGCCCGGTCCGGATCCTCGATGAGGACGGTCTCGGTGATCTCCAGTTCCAGCCGGTCCGGGGTGAGCCCGCTTTCCTCCAGCGCGGAGCGGACGATGCCGGCGAGGTCGGTATAGCCGATCTGCACCGCCGACACGTTCACGGCGATGGCATAGGGGTCGGGCCAGCCGGCGGCGATCTCGCAGGCCCGCCGGAGCACCAGTTCGCCGAGCTTGATGATCAGGCCGTTTTCCTCGGCGATCGGAATGAAGGTGGACGGCGATACCCAGCCCAGGAAATCGTGGTTCCACCGCGCCAGCGCTTCGTATCCGAAGATCCGGCGGTCGTCGACGATCGCCTGCGGCTGGAAGAAGACGTCGAGCTTGCCGGCGGCGACCGCGTCCTTCAGGTCGTTGGCCAGCGCGCGACGCTCGCGGATCGCCTTGTCGAGGGTCTCGTCGAAGACCGATACCTTCTCGTGCGGATTGTTCTTGGCCCGGTACATAGCCGAGTCGGCGTTGGCGAGGAGCTGTTCGGGATCGGCGCCGTGATCGGGATAGGCCGACACGCCGATGGAAATGCCGGTGCGGACGAAATTGCCGTCGATGGAAAACGGCCGGTCGACCGCCTCGAGCAGCCGGCGCGCCAGGTCGGGAATATGGGTATCGGCGTCGTCGAAGCGCTGCAGGGCGACGAATTCGTCGCCACCGAAGCGGGCGATATATTCGTCGTCCTTGAGGCAGGCCTTGAGCCGGCTGGAAATCTCGCGAAGGAGCCCGTCGCCGACGGCATGGCCGAAGACGTCATTGACCTCCTTGAACTTGTTGAGGTCGAGATTGAGCACGTAGAAGCCGGAACGGAAGAGATCCGCCTTGCGGACCTCCGCCCACAGGCGGTCGGTGCAGGCGGTGCGGTTCGGCAAACCTGTCAGGCTGTCATTGTGGGCGAGGTAGGCGACGCGCAGGTCGGCCTCCAGCCTCTCCTCCTGCGAACGCAGCCGTTCGGTCATGTCGTGCAGCGCCAGGATAGTGACGCCGTCGGGCAGGTGCGTGAGCCGGCGCTCGATCGTGCGCTCGCCGATACTCAGCTCCGGGTGATCGAAGTCGAAGGCGTATTCCGCAAACTGAGGGACGGTCTCCGGGCCGTTACCGATCAGCGCCATCGCCATTTCGGTGAAGGCGGGGTTCCAGGCCGCCGGCGTTCCGTCGGCGTTGACGACCAGGATGCCGGCATCGGTGCTGTCGAGGATCGACTGCAGCAGGCGCTGGCGACCGGTGGTCGAGGCGGCGAACCGGAACGAATAATGCAGCAATTCGGCGGTGAGGTTCGCCTTCGGCAGGATCTCCACGCCCTGGTCGCGCAGAGCCTCATCGTCGGTCAGGGCGTTGGCGTTGCCGGTCAGGATGATGATCGGCGTGCTGATGCCGGCGGCCCTGAGATTGACCACGAACTCGATGCAGGCCGGACCGAATTCGTCGTCGCAGACGATGACGTCGAACCGGTTGTCGGCGAGCAGGGTCATCGCCGCCAACGGGGAATTGGCCGGAGACAGGGTATAACCGGCATCCTCGAGACCGGAAACGATCTCGCCGGCAATGCCCTGGCTCCCCACCGTCAATATGTTTGCGGGATTCTTCTTTCCCATGTCCCTATCGGCTGAAATCCGGCACTAATCCCAGCCGTTTCTAGCCTAAGTTCCTGTCGTAACGGTTTAATTCGGGGACGACATGAGATCGGGGTAAATAATCCGGCAAGGAAAAACGGAGGATTTATCGAAAAACTCGGACGCCGACGCCGACGCCCTCTTTTGCTCGGCCGAGAGCAACCGAACCCACCGGCCCGGGGTCCGGAAAGCGGGTTGCCGCGCGTGCGGTAAGCCACTGGATTCAAAGCAGATAATCCGGATTCCGGAGCGCTTCTCCGCCGGCCTCTCCGCACGATGCCGGCGCGGGATGCACGGCCATTTCCGATTTGACTAAACTTTTCCGGATCGCGGCAAAGACCTGTCAGGCGAGCAGCGTCTCGATCGGATCGTGCTCGGCGACGAAATGGCCGGGAAACCGTTCCTGCAATGCCGGCCGGTAGGGCTCGCCGCCCAGCCGGGACGGCAGGAACCTGAGGCCGGCATCGCCTGCCGCCGGCACCGGCTTCAGCCTGATGCGCTCGCGGCTGCGCTCGATTCCGGGATCGGGGATCGGCACGGCGGATATGAGCTGCCGCGTGTAGGGATGCTGCGGATTGCGGAACAGGCTGTCGCGGTCGGCCAGTTCGACGATGCGGCCGAGATACATGACCAGGATGCGGTGCGATATCTCGCGCACCACGGACAGGTCGTGGGAGATGAATATGTAGGAGAGGTCGAAGTCGTTCTGAAG
>DATHRP010000378.1:0-10152 GCA_035465195.1 Afifellaceae bacterium
CTCGTCCGTTCTATCCGTCGATGTCATGGCGCAGCCGTGGCACGACCTGATCGGGCTTGTGATCCTGGGGCTGGCCGTGACGCCTGTCGTCGTCTGGGCCCGCTTCCCGGTACGGGCGGAGACCATGCCGTCCCTTCAACACGAACGCCCCCGACCCAGGCATGGTCTCCGTCCGGATTTCCTTTCTTCAGCCGATTTTTCCGCCGGCCGGCCCGGCATGGCACTCGCCGGAGCGCTGGTCTTCCTGGCCGGCGCGGCGATCATCGGATCGCTGCCGCGCCATGCGATCGACGTCGGCGCGCGCGACGTCTCGGTCGCACTCCCGGACAGGATCGACGGCTGGCCGGCCGAGCCCGTGGCGCTCACGACATCAGAAAAGGACTATTTCGTACGGTTTGGTGGCGCGGCGGCCAAGGCCCGATACGGCAGCGCCTCCCTGCTGGTGGTCAGGACATCCTCGCCGCTGCGCCACCTCCATACGCCTGATGATTGCCTGCGCGGTCTCGGCTTCGACGTCGACTATCTCGGCCTCGGTCACGATCCGCTGCCGACGGCGTTCTACAGCGCAACGTCGCCCGACGGTGCACGCTACCGCGTCGAGGTCAGCTTCGTGTCCGACAGTGGCCACGCGGTCGCGAGTGTCGCCGAGGCGACCTGGATCTGGCTGCAGCAGCCATCAACGGTCTGGACCGCCGTCCAGCGCATCATGCCGGCCGAAGCGGACCGTCCCGAGCGCGATGACTTTGCGCGTGGCGTCGTTGCAGCACTTGACCTTCCGACCGGTCACGGGCCGGTCCACCACCCCCTGACCCTTGCCTTGAATGGAGAAGACCGATGATCAGAGCAGCCGGCATGTATTTCGTCGCCCTTGTGACGGCAACGCTGCTGCTGGGCGCCAGCTTCTCCCGCGGCGCGCCGTCGCCGGCGATGGACGAGAAACTGGGCGGCCAGGTAATGGCTGAAGTCGAGGGGCGGACGATCGCCTTCCCGCTGCTCAAGAGCGAGATCGAGGCCGATATACAGGGCGACCTCGCCACGGTGACGGTTATCCAGACCTTCACCAATCCTTCCGATCAGCCGCTCAACGCGACATATCTGTTTCCGCTCAACAAGGACGCCGCGGTTTTCGCCATGCAGATGGAAGTCGGCGACGAGCGGATCACGGCGGTGATCAAGCGGAGCGAGGAAGCCAAGGCGGATTTCGACAAGGCGAAACAGGCCGGCAAGTCGGCGGCCCTGCTCTCGCAGCACCGGCCGAACATGTTCACGCAACAGATCGCCAACCTGATGCCCGGCCAGCCGGTGCGCGTGACGCTGCAATATGTCCAGACGGTGCCTCGGGTCGATGGTGCCTATGAGCTGGTCGTGCCCCTTGTCGTCGGCCCGCGATACAACCCGGTTCGGCCCGACGCCTATGCACAGGCGGATGCGGGCAATCCGGTCAATGACTTGCCGCTGACGGATGACAGCCGGACCGGCTGGGAAATCGCGCCGCCGCCCGCCTATCCGGAGGTTGCCGGGCTGACGATCCCGGCGACGGTCGACAGCGACCGCATATCCTTGGAAGTCGATCTTCAATCGGCCGTACCGATCGGTGCCGTGGCGAGTGCGACGCACGACCTGGCGATCACCGGCAACGAACTCGAAAAGACAATCGGTCTGGCCGGCGGCGCCACCGTCGACAATCGCGACTTCGTGCTGCGCTACGAGCTTGCCGCCGAGGGCGTCCAGGTCGGATTGCTGACACACAAGGACGAGAACGGCGGATATTTCAGCCTGATGATCGAACCGCCGGCGGTGCCGGCCGATGCCGATATCACGCCGCGTGAACTGGTCTTCGTTCTCGATACGTCCGGATCCATGTCCGGCGAACCGATCGAAGCGAGCAAGATCTTCATGCGCCACGCGCTGAAGACATTGCGCCCGAACGATTATTTCCGCGTCCTGCGCTTTTCGTCGAGCGCCAGCGAATTCACCGCCGGTCCGGTGGCCGCAACGCCGGCAGCAGTCCGGGCGGGCACCAACTTTGTCAACGGCCTCCAACCCGGCGGCGGAACGGAAGTCGCCAAGGCCATCCGCTCCGCCTTCGCCGTCCCAAAGCAGCCTGGCACGATGCGGATCGTCGTCTTCCTGTCAGATGGCTATATCGGCAACGAGGCCGAGGTCCTGGGACTGATCGACGAAGTACTGGACGACGCGCGGATCTACGCCTTCGGTGTCGGCACGTCGGTCAATCGCTATCTGCTTGCCGAGATGGCGCGCCACGGACGCGGGTTCGTACGTGCCGTCGATCCGACCGAGAGTTCATCCGACGCTGCAATTTCTCTGGCGCAGCGCCTCGACGCGCCGGTGCTGACGGACATCCGGGTCGATTGGGGCGGCATCGGGCCGGCCGACAATACTCCGGCGGCGATTCCCGATCTTTTCAAGGGCGATTCGGTTCGTATCCAGGGCCGTTACGAGAAGGCAGGGGAGCACGAGATCATTGTTCATGGCCGGGTCAACGGCCGTCCCGCCCGATTGCCGTTGAAAATAACATTGCCGTCGGAAAACACCGACGGGGCCAGTCGGGCCATTCCGCTGATCTGGGCGCGCAGCAGGATCGCCGATGCCATGTCAGGCTACGTTTCGCCGCGCCGTGCGGCCGCTATGGGCCTTTCATCCGAAAAGTTGAAGGACAAGATCATCGAGCTGGGCCTCACTCATTCCGTCGTCACCCAGTGGACATCGTTCATCGCCGTATCGGAAAAGGTCGTGAATCCGGACCCGGAGCTGGCCGCCGACTCCTCCGTACCGCTGCCCATGGTCGAGGGTGTCGGTCCGGCGGCCTATCCGCGACACGCCGCGGCACCGGCGACCGGCAACCAGTTCGCCGGAAACTTCAGCGGCGGGGCCACGCCCGAACCGGAATCCATGTTGGCCCTGCTGACCGTCATGCTCGTGGCCATGATCGCAGTGCGGCGCAGGCTCGGAATCCGTGGCTTTTTGCGACTACCGGAATCTTGGCGTTAAGGGACGCTCTGCTATTGTGCGCGCCCATGGAACTTCAGGCTCGAACAGATGGCCAGGCGCATCCTCGTCGTCGATGACGACCCGCATATCCGCGATGTGATCAGCTTCGCGCTGGAGAAGGCCGGCATGACGACGGTCGCCGCCCGCGACGGCGCGGAGGCGCTCGACCTTTTCGGGCGCGCCGGAGCAGACCTGATCGTGCTCGACATCAATATGCCTGAGCGCGACGGCCTGGACGTGTGCCGCAAGCTGCGACGGCAATCCGAAGTCCCGGTGCTCTTCCTGTCGTCGCGCGACGATGAGGTCGACCGCATTGTCGGGCTGGAGATCGGCGCCGACGACTATGTCACCAAGCCGTTCAGTCCGCGCGAACTGGTGGCGCGGGTCAACGCCATCCTGAAACGGATGCGGCCGGAAGCGGCAAACAGCGCTCCGGAAGAACAGACGGCGCTTACCCACGGCCGCCTGTCGCTCGACAGCCGGCGGCACCATGTCGGTTGGGACGGCAGCGATGTTGCGCTGACGGCGACGGAATTCTCCATCCTGCGTACGTTCATCGGCCAGCCCGACCGGGTCTTCGATCGGGATACGATTGTCCGCAATGCCTGGGACGTGAACGTCCATGTCAGCGACCGCACGGTCGACAGCCATATCCGTCATATCCGGTCCAAGTTCGCCGCGGTCGGCTGCGACGAGGTCATCGTGACGGTGCATGGCGTCGGTTACCGGCTCGGCCCGACCGATGGCTGAGAGTGATTCAAACAAGCCCCCGGTTCTCGGTCGGCTGCGGTCCGCGCTCCGGCCGCGGCTCCGGACCATCCTGATCGGCCTCAACCTCTCGGTCCTGATCCTGCCGCTCGGCAGCATCTTCTTCTTTCGCATCTACGAGAACCAACTCGTCCAGGAGACCGAGCGCGAGCTGATCGCCCAGGCCGCCTTCATCGCTGCCGTCTATGAGCGCGAGATCCGGGCGTTGGGCGACGGCAGTCCCTACGGCCGTCGGATCGAAGTGAGGTCGGAATCCAAGAAAGATACCTATCCGTCTGCAGATTCTGGCGAATCCGACCACGGTTACTATACGCCGGTCGATCCGGAACTCGATCTTGCCGCCGTCAGGATCCTGCCGCCGCGCCCGCCAGGCTATGACCTCGGCACGCCGGCCGACCCGATTGCGCAGGTTGCCGGCGCAAGCCTGACGCCGATCCTGCAACAGGCCCAGCGCACGACGCTGTCCGGCATGCGGGTCCTCGATTTCAACGGTATCGTCGTGGCTGGGGGCGGTGAAATCGGCAAGTCGTTCATGCACGTGACGGAGGTGCAGCGTGCGCTGAACGGGCGGTATGCCAGCGTCGTGCGCGAACGCTTTCTCGATCAGATCGCGCCACCGGTCGCCTCCATCAGTCGCGGCACGGGCATCCGTGTTTTCATCGTACTGCCGGTCGTCAGCGAAGACAGGATCCTCGGCTTCGTCTATCTCTCGCGCACGCCCAAGAGCATCCTCAAGCACATGCATGCCGAACGCGAGAAGGTGATTTTCGCCGGCCTGACCATCGTCGGCCTGAGCATCCTGCTCGCCTTCCTCACGTCATCGCGGATCGTCCGGCCGATCAACCAGCTGATCGAGCGGACGCACCGCCTGGCGGCCGGCGACAAGTCGGCAATGGAGCCACTGGAACGACCCGGCACACGGGAAATGACCCAACTGTCCCAAAGCTTTACCCGCATGGCATCGGCGCTGCAGGAGCGGTCCGATTACATCCGGGATTTTGCCGCGCACGTATCCCACGAATTCAAGACACCGCTTGCCTCGATCGGCGGCGCGGTGGAATTGCTGCGTGACCACGGCGCCGAAATGTCGGACACGGAACGCGACCGGTTTCTCGATAACATTGCCCAGGATACCGAGCGGCTCCGCCGACTCGTCACGCGGTTGCTGGAACTGGCCCGCGTCGACAATCTCGAGCCGACGTCGGATACGCTCGACGTCGCCGCGACCCTGAACGGCATCAGGTCCGGTTTCAGTACGCCGGCATTCGGTATCGAAGTCGATGCACCCCGGCCCCTGATGGCCGCAATTTCGCGCGACGGGCTTGAGATGATCGTCTCGAACCTTGCCGACAATTCGCGCCAGCATGGCGCGCGCCGCATGCGCATTTCAGCCAGCAACGGCGACGGTATCGTCGAACTGCGTATCGCCGATGACGGCGAGGGGATTTCGCCGGCCAACCGCCGCCGGATCTTCACGCCGTTCTTTACGACCAGACGGGAGGATGGCGGCACGGGCCTCGGGCTCGGCATCGTCAGTTCGATCCTCGACGCCCATGGCGGTTCGATCGAACTCGGCGACGGGACCGAGGGCGCCGAGTTCATCGTCAGGCTGAAGCAGGCGGCGTAAGCCGGGCTCCTAACCGGCAAGCCGCTTGAGGAAATCGTCGATCTGCCGGTTGCTCGCCTCCGCCAGAGCTGTGTCCATGCTCTGGAATGCATGCGGCCCGCCCGGCCACAGAGACAGGTCCGCCTCGTTGCCGGCGGCCGCCCAGCGCGCCGACATGAAAAGCGAATCGTCGAGCAGCCCGTCCCGCGTTCCGCAGGAAAACAGCGCAGGCGGCAATCCGGTCAGATCGGCATGGATCGGCGAGATGTCCGGATCGGAAATGTCCTCGCCGTTCTGCAGGAAGCGGGCAACGAACGCCTCCGTGTCGCGGCGCGCCAGCACCAGAGGCGTCGTGAATGCGCGCATCGATGGCGTCATGGTCAGATCGTAGATGCCGCAAACGAGATTGGCGCCGGAAAACGGCGTGATGCCATGGCGGTCGCGCAGCCTCAGCAGCGTGACGACGGAGAGATGTCCACCGGCGGATTCGCCGCCGATGAACAGCCGGCCGCCGTCGCAGAGCGTATCAGCGTTTTCCACGAGCCAGCGCGCGGCTGTCTCGCAATCATCGGGGGCGGCGGGATAGGGATGTTCCGGCGCAAGCCGGTACTCGACCGAAAGGCAGACAAGCCCCGTCCTGTCAGCCGTCGTCTCCAGCATCTCGTCCTGCATGTCGGCCGCGCCGAGCATCCAGCCGCCGCCGTGAATGTGCAGGTACGCGCCCCTGATCGGGCCGTCCGCCGGCCGGATCACTCGCACGGGCACCTTGCGCCCCATTCCCTCCGCTGTCAGCGTTTCGGCCCTCGGGCTTTCGGCCTGCAGCTTGAACGGGCCGATCCCCTTGCGCCGGTCGGCGCGCAGTTCGTCCGGCGTGCGCTGCCAGCGGTCCGGCGCCTTCCGCGCCGCCTCGATCAGCGCCGCGTTGTGGGCGCTGGTCACCTCGTCGATTGCGCTGTCGGCGAAGATGGTGTGATCTGGAATCATGTGCGACACGAACCGGTAATCCTTTTTTCTGGCCCATCCGTTCAAACTGACGGGCGATCATAGTGCGAGACCATTTGGAAAGTCATGCCCCATGCAACTTGGCCCGGTTGAATATATCGGTATCGAAAAGTTTGCCCGCGCCCGGCTGCACGTACAGACGTCCGGTCCGGGTTTCACGGACCTGTCGGGCGGACTTGCAGGCTTTCTTGCCGACAGTGAGGCGCGTGACGGCGCATTGACTGTGTTCGTCCGCCACACCTCCGCGTCGTTAACCGTCCAGGAAAATGCCGATCCCGACGTACGCCGTGACCTGATGGACGCGCTCGACGGGCTGGCGCCGCAAAATGCCGGCTACCGCCATGGCATGGAAGGCCCCGACGACATGCCGGCGCACATCCGCACCATGCTGACGGACGTGTCGCTCACCGTTCCGGTGCGCGACGGCCGGCTCGACCTCGGTACATGGCAGAGCGTCTATCTGGTCGAGCACCGGGCACGGCCGCATGAGCGGACAGTCGACCTGATCTTTGTCGGTTGTTCGCGCGATTGAACCGTCAGTAGTCGAACGGATCGACATGGCCGATGCCGAGCAATTGCAGCAAGACGGCCACGCTCCAGAGCGCGACGGCAATCTTCGCCATCAGGTGGGCGAACCAGAAATAGGCGTCGCGCAGCACGGTCGCCACAGCCCAGCGGGCGTAGGCTTCAGGCGGCCTCTCATGCTTGCGAAGGTAGAGCCACATCTCGGTCCGGCGATGATCGGCGGTCAGGGCCAGATGCGCCTTCAGCAGCAGCACGGCGAGCACGATCAGGACAAGAACGCCGGCGCTCTGGACGGCCAGCAGCGGATCGAAGGCGCATCCGAGCATGATGCACAGGATGGCCAGGCCGGCGAAGCCGACCGCCCGGCCGATGGTCTGGTAGGCCACGGTCTGCATCCTGTCCATGGATGACTCCGTTCACATCGCCCTGATGACAATTATGCCGGAAAAAACTCCGGACGGTAGTCACTAACGAACTTGTGATGCGAACGCTTCCAGCGGCCGTGTGTGCCGTGCCGATATCGCTGCCGCCGCTAGTCCGTGAACCGCCGGCTCAGATCGTAGATGATCTGCGCGATCTCGCTCTCCAGCGGGAACGACAGCATGCCCATGACCGAATAGCCCAGAAGCCAGGGCATCAGGTAGAAGCGGATCATGAAGAAGAACCAGGCCACGAAGAGAGGGACCAGTGACGGCAGCAAAAACCCCGGCGTGATCGGGCGGAACGCGGCGATTATGGGGTCGGTGACCTTGACGAAGAACCGCATGAAGAAGAAGTCGGAATCCTCGCGCAGGAAGACGTTCATCGCCACCCGGCCGATCAGGGTCCACATGATGAGGCCGAGCGCATAGTCGATCGCGAGCACCCAGATCGGGTGAATGGAAATCAGGTGTTCCAAGAGCGACGGTCCTCCAACGAAAAAGGGGCGGGCCGAAGCCCGCCCCCTGGATTGCTTTAGCGTCGATCAGTGCTCGCGTGCAAGGATCGCTGCACCGCTCGGGATGCGGGTCTCGTCGACCATGTCCTGAATCTCCTTGGAGGGTTCAGGGGTCATCAGGCTGACGACGACCATGCACACCAGGCTCACCGGCATGCCGATGATACCGAAGCGGATATGGTCGATGACGCCCCACTGATCCATCAGGCCGTTATAGACCAGATAGAGGTAGAGCGAGCCGGCGGCAAACCCGCCAACCATGCCGGCGATCGCGCCCGCTGCGTTGGCCCGTTTCCACCAGACACCGAGCACCATCGGGAAGAAGAGGCCGGAGCAGGCGAAATCGAACGCCCAGGCCACTGCACCCAGAATGCCGGTCAGCTTCAGCGACGCCACGGCCGCGCCGGCCGCCCCGATGAAGAGCAGCAGGACGCGCGCGACGATCAGGCGCCGTGAGGTGCCTGCCTGCGGGTCGATGATCTTGTAGTAGAGATCGTGCGACAGCGCGTTGGCGATGGCGAGCAGCAGCCGGTCGGCGGTCGACATGGCGGCGGCCAGGCCGCCGGCGGCCACCAGGCCGGAGATCACATACGGAAGTCCCGCGATCTCGGGCGTGGCGAGCACGACGATGTCGGGCCGCATGAAGAACTCGTTGAGCTGCAATATTCCGTCGCTGTTCTGGTCGGCCAAGGCCAGCATGCCCACCGAGGACCAGTGCTTGATCCACTCAAGATTGGCCACCTGCTCGATCGACTGGCCGATGATCGCCGTCGGCAAGGTCGGGTCGAGAAGCTGCAACTTCGTCAGCGTGGCTAGAGCCGGTGCCGAGAAGTAGAGCAGGAAGATGAACGTCAGCGACCAGCCGACAGACCGGCGGGCCTGGCGGACAGACGGCGTGGTGAAGTAGCGCATCAGGATGTGCGGAAGCGATGCCGTGCCTGCCATCATGCAGATGGCGAGCGTGACCATTGCCAGACCGTTGCCCGCCGGGGCGTTGATCGGGGTGGTCAAAACCCGCACACCGGCAATGTTCTCGGCCGCCGGCTGCAACCCGTACTGCTGCTCCAGTTCGACGATGCGTTGCACGGCACCACCGTAGGAGAAGTGCGGGATGATGCCGAAGCCCTGCTTGTTGGACATCCAGATGATCGGAACCAGGTAGGCGATGATCAGCACGATGTACTGTGCCACCTGCGTCCACGTCACGCCGCGCATGCCGCCGAGCATCGAACAGATGAAGATGCCCAGAAGGCCGAGCCAGACGCCGAACTCGAACGGTACGCCGAGCGTCTGCGCCGCGATCGTTCCGGTCGCGTTGATCTGCGCGGTCACGTATGTGAAGGACGCGACGACGAGGACGACAACCGCGCAGAAGCGGGCGGTGTTGCCGCCGTAGCGCGTTCCGATGAAGTCCGGCACCGTGTAGCAGCCGAACTTGCGCAGATATGGCGCAAGCAGCGAATTGACCAGCACGTATCCGCCCGTCCAGCCGATGATGAAGCCGAGATAGGGATACCCGCCGAAATAGACCCCGCCGGCCAGCGCGACGAACGATGCGCCGGACATCCAGTCCGCCGCGGTCGCCATGCCGTTGTAGAGCGCCGGAACTTCGCGTCCCGCAACGTAGTAGGCATCGACCTCGGCCGTACGGGACAGCCAGCCGATGATGGCGTAGATGGCGATGGTAAACAGCAGGAAGCCGATGCCGATCGCCTGTGCGCCGACGCCGATCTGTTCGAGAATCGCCATGAGCGCGAAGAAGGCAAGGAAGCCCAGCGTGTAGAGCGCGTAGACCTTGCCGAGATTATCGATGAAGCGGGACCCGCCGGTCCCTGTCGTATCAGCCATTTTCGTTCCCCCTACTCGCCGACGCCGAATTCGTCGTCGATCTGATCCTGTCGCCAGTTCTGGATCCAGATCATGGCGACGAACGCGATAAGCGACCCCTGGACACACATGTAGTAGCCCAACGGGAAGCCCAGGAACGTCATGGAATTCAATGAATTGGCGCTATAGGGAATGATGATGGCGAAGATGAACCACAGGATCAGGATGATCGTGTTGAGGTTGCGTGTCTTCGTCCAGTGTCCTTCCCTGGCGCCAGCATCGGTGCTGGACATGCTATGCCCTCCCCTAGAAAGTGCGTTGGCTTCATTGCCATATGCACGATTGTGCGCATTCCACAGGACGGAATTAACGCCATGCCGATGATTACAGTCTGGGGACACCGCCGGGTATTATTCTATAGTAGCATTCCCACAACTGTTTCCTGTGGCGATGGGTAGCCGATGAGAACACTGGG
>DATHRP010000379.1:0-29309 GCA_035465195.1 Afifellaceae bacterium
AGCGCTCGATCGGCGCAGAGGCATCGATCTCCAGCATCTTGCGATAGGGCCGCAATGCGAGGATCAGCGCCCAGGCGAAGAACAGGACGATGAAACTGCCGATAAAGATGATGATCGATTGCGGCACATGCGCCACATGGGCGATACCGCTCAGGAACACTCCGATGGCGATCGTCGCCGAGGCAGTGCCGATCAGGTATGCGAGGTTCCGGGCTTCGAGGTCCCCAACATCGACGAGACGCCACTTCGGCCGTTTCGGCGCAAGAATTGCGCGCGATAGGCCGATGCTTGCGGAGACCACGATGATGGCGATGACCGTCTGGTCGACTATTTCCAGTAACCCCGGTGACGCGAGTCCGAGCATGCTTGTAGCCCACCGGGATACGATGAGCCCTGCAACCGGCACCAGCGTGACGAACACCGCGACAAGACAGGCGACGACCGCCCGGCCGAAATCGGTCGGTTCTTCGTGACCGAAACGGGAGGCGACCATGTCGACCAGGCCATGGCGAAACCTGCGGACGAGAACCAGCGAAAGCGCGCCAAGGAACAGGATCGGCGGAACCAGGCCGATAACGCCGCGGCTGGCGAACCGATGCCCGATGTCGCCGAAGAGCCGGTCGATCCCCCGCAGTCCCTGGGAGGTATCGGCAGCAAATTCCGTCCACAGATCAAGGCCGGCGATCGTACTGCCCCGCTCGAAGATGCGCTGGGCAAACCTGTCCCGTTCGACCGATGCAGCCTTTGCCGCCAGTTGGTTTGCCCGCGTCTGAACGGCGGTCGCACGCTTTGCCAGTTCATCGACGGCGCCGTATTCCGCGTCGATTTTCGCCTGGTCGCGCGCCAATTCTTCCGACTGCGGCGCTTGCTCGGCCGGCGTATCGCCTTCCGCCGTTGCGGCAGGTTCCAGCGCTTTCCGCCGCGCATGCAGGTCTGTCAGCGGCGGCTGCAGGGCGGCGATGACTGACTGGGCATCGGCGGCGACCTTATAGGCTTCGCGCCGGTGCTCCACCAGTTCTTCGGCAGTCAGGCCATCACGGTCCAGGGACGCCTCGATTGTATCGAGGATGGCGTTCATCCCGTTAAGTCGTTGGTTGATCTCTTCAGGCGCTTGGGCAAAGGCGGATAGTGTCCAGACCGCAACGACCAGCCAGAGCATGACGCTTATGCAGCGAATAGGCACTTCTCCTCCGGTCCCCTGTTCCTCCGCAGAGATTTGTGTCTAGCACATCTGCAGGTCCTTCAAGCGGAAATCCGGATTTCCGAAAATCACGACCTGCCGCCGGAGAGACAGCAAAAAGCCGCGCGGGTCCTGACCCGCGCGGCTTGAAGAGCAGAGTTGTAAAATGGCGAACTTCAGGCAGCCACGTGCCGGTCGATCCATTTCAGTTTTTCGTTGAAGCTGACGCCGGCCTGGCAGCCGCGCTGCCAGCTGGTCGAGACTTCGAGCGTCTTGTTTTCCTTCGTGATATGGAGATGGAAACGCTGGCCCAGCGTGGTGACGTCATCGAATACGATACGCGCGCCGGCACCGCTGATATCCCTGATCACGCAATCAAAGCCCGTTCCCGAAGCCGCGACGATGGCTCGGGCGCCCTTGATGGAACGAATTCGCTTGTGCTTCCTGAGATCTTGCATCGGTCTCTCCTGGTCCTCCGTTGATCAACCAGAGCACGCAATCGGGAGGCGCTCAATTTTTACCATGTGTTAACCTTACAGAGCAGAATTAACATGAAACATCATGCCGGCGGACCGGCGGCTTCCGCCGCCTCTGCATGAAAGCGCTCCGACTGGTGTTCGTACCGGGGAGAAAAATGGAAAAGCTCGAAACGGGCCACCCCTGCACGCCTGGCGATTTCACCGGCCTGACGTGCCGTCAGGTGCATTTTCTCCAAGGCCAGTTCGGCATCCTCGTCCAGAAAGGCACTCTCGATGAACAGCAGGTCGGAACCCGCTGCCAGCCTGACGGCTTTCCCGATATTGTCCGGCGTGTAGCCGATGTCGGTGATATAGGCGATCTTCTGACCGGGCGTTACCTGGACCGCCTCTCGCAACGCATCAAGCCGGAGGACGGCTTCACGCCTGTCGCCGTCGTCCGTCCAGCGCGCAGTGATCATGGTATCACTCGGCGCGCCGGCCATGATCGCCTGCTTGAGATCATTGAGCCATGGGCCAACGCCCAACTGCATTTCGGCAAGGCGGTTCCGCCAGATGTTGAGATGTTCCTTTTCCTCGATCGCAAAGCCAAGGCACGGAATACGGTGGTCGAAGTGCTCTGCGCGAACCCGGTATGCCGGCTCGTCGAGGATTACATTGTCGGCAATGAAACGAACCAGCCTGTCTTCCTGCCGGAATCCATTCCGGAACCGGAACAATGCCGACTTTAGCTGGCGATCTTCCGAAAATTCCGAAGCGGATATCGCGAAATCGGCGGCATCGCTGCTGGCCAGATTCCAGGAATATCCGCCGAGCTTGCTGGCGACACGGTCGATGAAGCCGGCCGGGCCGGTCACGGCCAGCACTTTCGGTCGGCCGAGAAGGACTTTCAACAGCCTGTCGAAGCCGCAGAAATGGTCCATGTGGGTGTGGCTGACAAAGGCATGGCGAAGCCTCAGCATCTTGCGCGGCGGAAGATTGGCAAGGTCGCCCATGTCGATCAGCAGGGCGTCCTTCTGGTGGAGCATGTCCACGTAGAGGGCAGGATCACCAAACCGGTCATTGACCAGTTCCGTGTGCAACAGCAAAGACATGATAGTGCTATCCGGCGTTGCCGGTATGAATGCAAGCCGATGATGGCGCTGCTTTCGCATTGTTGCCGTTGACGGGCATCAATGCTCCCCACGTTTCGATCGGACCACGGTCGGCATTTCCAAGCCCGGAGACAGCCGGTTCATGACGAATCAGGATCTGGTCGAGTTCCTGAAATGGTGCCTTCCCGAAATGCGCCTGCGCTGGCCCGGATTCCGGAAAGTCCGCCGCACGGTCCGAAAACGCCTGAACAGGCGCCTGCGCACCCTCGGCCTGTCCGGCCTCGCGGAATACAGGCGGAAGCTGGAGAACGATCCGGCGGAATGGGCCGTCCTGGACGAGATCTGCCGCATTCCGATTTCGCGTCTCTACCGCGACAGACACGTCTATGACACGCTTGCCGAGCAAATCCTGCCGGACTGCGCCGAAGCGGTACGGCGAAACGGCCGGGATAGGATATCCATCCTGTCAGCGGGAAGCGCCTCCGGCGAGGAGCCCTATACCGTGAGCCTGATCTGGTCATTGCGCGTTGCGAACCGGTATCCCGAATGCGCGATCGATATTCTTGCACTTGATATCGACGAGCGGATGCTCGCCCGTGCCGCAGTCGCCTGCTATCCGCGGGGTGCCTTGAAAGACATGCCGTCGGATATTGTCGAAAGCGGCTTCGCGCCGACCGATGGTGAATATTGCCTGCGGCCGGATTTCCGCAGATGCGTCACGTTTAAGAAGCACGATTTGCGCGTTTCGATTCCACCCGGCCCGTTCAACCTGATACTCTGCCGCAACACGGCCTTCACCTATTTCGACAGGGCGACACAGGCGATTGTTCTGCAGCAGTTCGTTGCTGCACTGAGTACCGGCGGCTATCTTGTCATTGGCTCGCATGAAGCCTTGCCGGACAAAGCCTCCGGTCTTCGGCACCTGTCGCGCGGTCTGCCGATCTTTCGGAAGGTCGAGATGCAGGGCTGGCGGCCCGGCTCACGTCATTAGTCCCGGCCGTATCCGCCATGCCTATATTGCGATCAAACGTATTTGCCGTGATGCGAGGCTCGTCCCCCTCTCGTGGAACGACTCATGCTTCAACCGGCACTTCAATGGAGGGCGGGCTGGAGCGCGGCTCCCTGACCGAGAGGAGTACCAGTCCACCAAGCAGAAGGAAGACGATGATCGTCGCCATCCCCGCGCGCTGCGATCCGGAATAGGATACGACGAGCCCCAGCACGAAGGGTCCGGCGAAAGCCGTCGCTTTGCCGGCAAGGGCGTAAAGCCCGAACATTTCCGTCTCCATCCGCTCGGGCGCCAGCCGGGCCATCAGCGATCGGCCAGCCGCCTGTGCCGGCCCGACGCAGACGCCGAGAAGCAGAGCAAACCCCCAAAATTGCCAGTCGACGCGGACAAGAACGAGCCCCGCACCGGCAAGGATCAGGCCGGCAAGCGCCATGAGGATCGTCCGCTTAGAGCCCATGGCATCATCTAGCCACGCAAAGCCAGCAGCACCGGCTCCGGCAGCGACGTTTAGAACGATGCCGAATACGAGAATATCTGCAGGTTCCATGCCGAATTCGGCAGCGGCATATATGCCGCCGAACGCGAATCGAGTGAAAAGGCCGTCGGTATAGAACATGTGGGCGATCAGGAACCGGCTGATCGGCGGATTACGCCGCAACAGGCCAAGCGTACCGCCAAGTTGTCGCAAACCGGCTCTTACGGCCGCTCGCAGAGTCAATCCGGTTGCCGCGCGGTCCGGTGTCATCATGAACAGCGGCAGCGAAAAGACCACGAACCATAGGGCGACAAGGACCGAAGTCGCTCGCACATGTTCCGCCTGTGCCGTATCCAGCGCGAAGACCCTGGCCCCGCCACCCTTGACGATCCAAAGGCACGCCACCAGGCACGCGAGCCCGCCGGCATAACCGAGTGCCCAGCCCCAGCCGGAAATGCGGCCGACCATTCCGCGGGGCGCGATATTCGGCAGCATGGCATCATAGAAGACGATGGCGAACTGGTAGGCGATCGACGCTGCGGCATAGAGAACAAGCGCAATCGCCACGAAATCCGCCGACGGTTCGACGAGCCAAAGCAACCCTGTCAGAATGGCACAGAAGGCGCTGAAGACGAACAGCCACGGTTTCCGGGGGCCAAGATTGTCCGAGATGGCGCCGAGCAGCGGGCTGGCGGCCGCAACGACAAGCCCGACCACGGTCACGGCCCGGCTCCAAAGGACCGTGCCTTCCACCGGGTTCGGCGCGACCGCTTGGGTAAAATAGGCGGCGAAGATGAACGTCGTGATCACCGTCGGGAAAGCGGAATTCGCCCAGTCGTAAAGACACCAGGCAGCCAGTTCGACCCGGTTGGCGGTCGCCGCGCGACCCCCGCCGTCCCGCGACGGCGCAGAATCAGTCTCCGGCCTTCCGGTCGCCTTCCCTCGCAAAAACCACCACCTTTTCCGACATTGCCGGCTCGCCGCAATGAGCCAGGATCACCGCCCGCGCCTTGTCCCTCAATTGGACTGCGTCGGCGAAATCCTGCCCGCCGGGCGTCAGGGGTTCAAGCACTTTGACGTTCACGGAACCGCGCCGTGGAAACCATTGTTCGCCGCGCAGGATCGACCGGGTCCCGGTGATGGCGATCGGCAGAACCTCGGCATTCGCCGCGGCGGCAACGCTGAAGGCCCCGAGCCGGAACGGCAGCAGGCCGGGGATTCTGAAAAAGGTGGCCTCGGGGAAGAACACCAACTGTCCGCCGCCACGCACAACATCCTTGAACGCCTCCACCTCTTTCAATCCCGCCTCCGCCGCGGTCCGCTCGGCGAACTGGGCGCCGAGCCTGCGCAGAAACGGACCGGCGATGCGCTGCCCGGACAGTTCCTGCTTGGCGACGAAAACCGGCTCCCCGCGTAGTACGGCGCTCATGACAATGGCATCGAAATAGCTTGAATGGTTGGCGACGATGACACGATGATCGGCAGCAAGACGATCGGCACCGGACACGTCCAGCGGTATGCCCGCGAGCCACAGGACAGCGCGCGACATGAAGCGCATGAATGCCCATCGCCAGCTGCGCCGCGGCAATGCGAGTACAGCCAGCCATGTCACGGCTCCCAGAACGCCGATCACGCTCCACCACCAACCGGCATAGGCGAGATCGGCCATCATCGCCTTCAGGTGCCGCATCCGTGCCACGACCGAAAGCAGGCGAAGACGGACGACCTGCAGCCAGACAGCCCGGACCGGTTCGCCGAGTTTCCCAGCTTCGAACAGGTCGCACGTGGTCGAGCGACGGATCTTGCCGCTCGACGTTTTCGGCACGGCGTGCGGCGGAGCGATAATGATCTGATCGGCCGGCATGCCGAGTACGTCGGTGACCGTTTCGGCAACGCTCTGCTGCAATTGTACCCAGATCGCCGGGTCGGTGCTGCGGGTCTCCGCCACGACGATCAACCGCTCGGAACCGGTGGTCGGATCGGCACTTGCGAACGCGGCGACGCATCCTTTCCGGATACCGTCCAGCTCGCCGACGGCCTCCTCGATTTCTTGCGGATAGATGTTGCGGCCGCCCTTGATGATGATGTCCTTGATCCGGCCGGTGATGAAGATATTGCCGTTGGCGACATAGGCGAGATCACTGCTGTCCAGCCAGCCGTCATGGAAGAGCGCCCTGGATCTATCCGGATCTCCGAAATAACCTTGCGTCGCCGACGGGCTGCGAAATTCCAGCCGGCCCTGCCGGCGCTCCGCGGCTTCGCGGCCCATCCGGTCGACAATGCGGATTTCGTTGTCCGGTAGCGGAACCCCGCTGGAGACGAAATTCATCGGATGCCTGTCGTCCGCGCTGGCCGGCAACGCCATGCCGGATTGCTGCAAGGTCTTGCGGTCCACCTTGTCGATGACCGGTTTCTCGCCGAGCCGCGAGAAGGCCAGTCCGACGGAGTTCTCCGCAAGCCCGTAGACAGGTGCCATGGCCTCCGGCCTGAACCCGTACGGTTCGAACCGTTCCGTAAAGCGCCGGATCGTTTCGGGGCTGACCGGCTCCGCGCCGTTCGCGACCATGCGCAGCGAACTGAGATCCAGACCTTCGAGCTCGCTGTCTTCGATCTTGTTGACGCAGAGTTCAAAGGCGAAATTCGGTGCGGCGGAAAGCGTGGCGGAATTGCGATGGATAGCCCACAGCCAGCTTTCCGGCCGAACGATGAAGCGCAGTGGCGACATAATCACCACTGGTACTGCGTAGTATAGCGTGCCGAACCACGCACCAATCAGCCCGAGATCGTGATATAGCGGCAGCCAGCTCACGAAGACGTCCTCCGACGTCGCCTCGATCGCCGTCCCCATGGCGCGAATGTTGGCGAGCAGATTTGCGTGGGTCAGCATGACGCCTTTCGGATCGCCGGTGCTGCCCGATGTGTATTGCAGCATGGCAAGATCATCGGCCTGCCGCTCTACCGAAAACACGTCACCGTCATATTCTTCGAGACCCCCGACGGTGGTGACGCCACGCAGAGATTCGATTTGCCCTGAAAGCAGTCCGGCCAGGGCTTTGCCTTCCGGCGGCACGAAAAGCAGGACCGCCTCGCAATTCTTGAGGATCTTCGCTTGCCGCCGCAGGTGCTCCTCAAGCTGCGAAAGGCGCATCGGAGGATACATGGGCACGGGTACCCCGCCGGCCAGCAGCGTTCCAAAGAACGCTTCGAAGAAATCGCGCCCCGTCGGCAACATGATGCCAACCGAGGCGCCAGGTTCCAGCCCCCAGGATTGAAGGTTGCCGGCAAGCCGGCCTGCGGCTGCAGCCAGATCGCCATAGGTGATGGTTTCGTTCTCGCGATAACCGTCGGACAAGAGGATATGCGGCCTGTCGGCATGGCGCCGGACATGCCAGTCCAGGACGCCCGTTAGAGTCGTTTCCGAATCCGGCACCGCTTCGACGCGCACTCGCGGCAGTCCCTCCGCCTTCCGCACAAAAACTGCGCCGACCCCACCGGCGGACTTCGCAATCTCGGCGACCAGATCGCCAGTGGTGTCGAGCCGGCCGATGAGATCGTCGGGCAGCCGGACTTTGAACTCCTTTTCCGTCCGCAGCAGGAGTTCCGAAAGCCCGAGACTGTCGAAGCCGAGATCGCGTTGCAGCGACGATTGCAACGCGGCCTGCACATAGCGTTGCGGGTTGAGTTCGTGCGCGAGGCCCTCCACGAGGACCAGCACACGCTGTTCCAGCGCCGATCGATCGTCGCTGGTTGACGGTTGGGAGCGCGGACCTTGCCCGTTCATGTTCTTATCGTCCGGCAAACGGAATGTGAGACGCCGGCTGTTCCGCGGCCACTATCGCAGTTCCGGGGGACGGCGCGTTTGAAGCAGATCAAACACCGCGGGCCGAAGCAGCGCGCGCTAGGCATGGCCGGAAAAAAGCGCCTCGATTTCATCGGCGTATTTCGCCGATACGGCATTCCGCTTGATTTTGAGCGTCACGGAGAGAAGGCCGGCTTCCGTTGTCCAGGGATTGAAGCCCGCGTGAACGCGCCTGATCTGCGCGTAATCGGGGAAAGCCCGGCATAATCCGGCGATGTGCCGGCGCAGTGCCCTCTCGCACGCCGGGCTGTTCGGATCGTCCGGGCTGAGCCCGTTCCGCGCGGCAAAGTCGACCCATGCTCCGCGGTTGAGCACGACGAGGGCCACGACGATCGGCCGTCGGTCGCCAATCACCATTACCTGTTCGAACATCGGATCGCTGACGATCCGGGTTTCCAGATCCGAAGGCGCCAACTTTTCACCCGTTGACAGCACGATGATATCGCGCAGGCGTCCGTGGATGTGGAGCCGGCCATCGCGCAATTCGCCCACGTCTCCGGTGTGCAGCCAGCCCTCGCGGTCGATCGCCTCCGCCGTCTCCTCCGGCCGTTTCCAGTACCCGGACATGACGGCCGCCGAGCGGAGCAGGATCTCGCCGTTCTCGGCGATGCGCACGTGCACACCGGGCAGCGGCCTGCCGACGGCACCGGGCCTGTACTCGCTGAGCGGGTCGCCACTGACCGGACCGGCCGCCTCGGCCAGGCCGTAGCCCTCGATCAGCGGTAGCCCTATTGTCCGCAATGCGGCGGCGAGTTCGGCGGACAGGGGAGCTCCTCCGCACACGGCGATGCGCAACCTGCCGCCAAATCGCTTGAGCAGCTTTCCGGTGATCAGATGTCCGATCAGCCAGCGCGCGATCCGTGTCGCAATGTCGTCCCGGCTGGCATCCGGCCCGATGAATTTCACCTTTCCGAGCAGCCACCGGCCAAGTGGATTCGAGGACGCAGAGCCCGCGACACCCGCCCACACGCGCTCGAAAATGCGGGGCACGCCCATGATGACAGTCGGTCTGATCTCGCGCATGTCCTGTGGCAGGTCAGGGATGGAGCGCGCGAACGCGACCTGCCCGCCGCAAGCCATGGCCAGATAATATTCGGTCGTTCGTTCGAAAATATGCGCCATCGGAAGAAACGATAGGAAGACGTCCTCCAGATAGCCGGGATTGCGCTCGGCTGTCGCGCTCACTGCAGCGACGAGATTGCGGTGAGACAGCATCACGCCCTTGGGCCGACCGGTCGTGCCCGAGGTATAGGTAATCGTTGCCAGCATATCGCCGCGGACGTCGGCGGCACCCACCGGAGTACCTGCATCCAGCCAGCTGTCGAGGGACACCCCTCCTTCCAGGTCCTGGATACCCGGCTCAACGCAAACCACATGTTCAAGCATCGGAAACTGATCCCGCCGGGCAAACAGTTCGCGCCAATGATCCGTCGACCCGACGAGCAGCAGACGCACCTCGGCATCGGCAAGCTGATCGGCCCAGTTGTAGGCACCATCGGTGACATGAAGCGGCACCGTGACCAGGCCGAGGCTCAAAGCAGCCACGTCAAAGCATACCCACTCCACGCTGTTTCTTAGGAGCACTACCACGCGATCCCCGGCGGTCAGGCCCGAACCGGCAAATCCGGCACGCCACCTGGCGACTTTTACCGCCATATCTCGCCAGCTGTAATTCTGCCAGCATCTTTCTGCCGGTTCGAACTGCCGATAGGCGATCCGTTCCGGCGTCCGCCGAACCCGTTCTTCGAAAAGTGCGGGAATCGTATCGACGACGTCGATCCCGATCATGTCGCCGGCCGCCGACAACCTGGCTGCCATGCCCGCTGATTTTGCGCTGAGCGCTTCCTGTTCCCCCGACATTCGGAATGCCCGTTATTGGCTGGTTTTTGAAATGCGAACACGGAACGCGCCGGTGTGTCCTTGCGCGGTGTCAATCCGCGCGCCGCCCGAGAACTGAAGAGAGAAAGCCGTCAAGCCCCTCGGTGTAGAGGTGGCCGCTGAGAAGAAAACCGCCATTGTGATCGCCGCGAAGCGTGAGGAACTGTTTCGGATCCCTTGCTTTCTCGAAGAGGGCCTCGCCCTGCTGATAGGGAATGATCTCGTCATCGAGGCTGTGTACGATCAGCACAGGGCAGGTTGCGGCGGCCAGATATTCACCAGTCGGATAGCCGATCCGGGCGAGCCACCGTGCCGGGAGCCATGGATAGAGCCGCGCGGCCATGTCCGGAACGGAGACGAAGCCGCTCTCCACGATGATGGCGGCGGGGTTGCTTCTGCTGGCCAGATAGGCCGCCACCGCACCGCCGAGCGACCGGCCGAACAGGACGATATTTTTTCCGGAACACCGCGTTCTTGCGTCAAATAGCGCCAGGTCGCTTCCGCGTCGCGATAGGTGCCCGCTTCGGAGACCCTCCCCTCGCTTATGCCGTATCCCCTGTAATCGATGATCAAGGTCGAGAGCCCCAGATCGTGAAAGATCTTCAGGGAATCCAGACGATGAGAAATATTGCCCGCGTTGCCATGGAAGAACAGGACCACGCCGCGGGGGCTTAGCGCCGGGATGAACCAGCCGTTCAACCTGACATTATCCTCGGTCACGATGTGAACGTTGTCGTAGGCAAGGCCTATGGAGTCCGGCCCCGGGCCAAGGGCCCGGGAGGGATAATCCGCAAGAAACAGCAACCGATGCTGAGCGAAATACATGTAGATGACGATGAGCGCATAGACGATTGCCACCGCGACGATAATCAGAACGGGGCTGTTCACGCGGCTTCTCTCGGCAGACATCGCACCCAGTCCGGCTTCACCTGGCGGCCCGAGCCGGCGGACACATAAACATCTTCCGGTTTGCTCTCACAGCCGACAACTAGGTTGCAGCCCTGCCGATCGCTCGCGCCATGCGAACAAAATCGGCGCACAATCTGATCATGGCATCGATACACGCGTTCGCCGTGGCCCATCGGTAGCGCTCGGCATAGCGTTCTCCATCATACCAGGAATGCGCGCTCTCCTCGCCGAGAAACTTCTGTGATTGGGCATCAAAAGTGCACCAGAATTCCCGGTCGACCAGGCTGATGCAGATGCTGTCCGGGTTGATCGTGAACTTTATGCTCGGGATCGCACGCACATCTTCGCGGATCTCTTCGGCTGCCTGTCTGACCGGCTCCAGTGCCACTTCCGCCTCTGCTGTTGTTTCGCGGACGGCTTCCATCTCTTGCAGACGCTTTTCATCGGCTTCGCGAATGGCCGCGTGCAACCGCTCCCGTATATCCCTGGTCACAATTCTGTTTCCCAAAAATCGCGCCGCGGCCATGCTTGAGCCGCGCCAATATCACAGGACGTGACAAACCCTGATCCCGGGCTTGCATTCCTGCCTTGACGCGGGTCAATAAGGCCGAAACCCTGTTTGCGTCGCGCGGGCGCAACGAGCCGAACAAGCACGAAAGAAATCTGGACATGTCCGTCAGACCCCTTCGCAGTGTCCTCTATATGCCGGCCACCAATCAGAGAGCGCTGGAGAAGGCGAAGACGCTTCCGGTCGATGCGGTCGTCTTCGATCTAGAGGATGCCATCGCGCCGGACGTCAAGACGGCTGCCCGGGACAAGGCCTGTGAAGCCGTGCGCGCCGGCGGCTATGGGAGCCGGCAGGTCGTCATCCGGATCAACGACTTTTCCACGCCGTGGGGCGAGGACGACCTCGATGCGGCGCTTGCCGCCGGTCCGGACGCCGTTCTGGTTCCCAAGATCAACCGCAGGGAGGACGTCGTCGTGCTCTCGCAGTCGATTGCCTCATCCGAAAGCGCCGATACGCGGCTCTGGATCATGGTCGAAACGCCGATGGCGATCCTGAATATCGACCAGATCGCCGCGGCATCGCAGTCGGACGCCGCCAGGCTCGCCTGCTTCTGCATGGGCACGAACGATCTGGAGAAGGAGACGCGCGCAAGGCTCAATCCGGGCCGGGCCTCGATGCAGACCTGGCTGTCGCAGAGCGTCTGCGCCGCGCGTGCTTACGGGATATCCATCCTCGACGGCGTCTACAACGATTTCAACGACGCGGACGGCTTTCGCGCGGAGTGCGAACAGGGCCTGGAACTCGGTATGGACGGAAAGACCCTGATCCATCCGGCGCAGATCGGAATCTGCAACGAGGTGTTCTCGCCCTCCGACGAAGAGGTCGCGTGGGCGCGGCGCATCGTCGCCAAGTTCGACAGTCCGGAAAACGCCAACGTGAACGTCATGTCGATCGACGGCCGTATGGTGGAACGCCTGCACGCCGATTTTGCGCGGCGGACAATCGCCATCGCAGATGCGGTCGGCAAATAGCCGACCGCCGGTCGATCACGGACTGGACTATTCGGCAGCGTCCGCCATGGGCAGCGGTCTCACGCTGGCCGCGCAGAACTTGAACTCTGGGATCTTGCCGAACGGATCGAGCTGCGGGTTGGTCAGCCTGTTTGCCGGGCTCTCGGCGAAACAGAACGGCATGAAGACCATGCCGTCCGCCACTTCCCGGTCGGCGCGAAGCACGGCCTGCACGGTGCCGCGCCGGGTCTCCACCTCGATCATCTGCCCTGCGGTCAGGCCCATGCGCTCGATCTCGCGCGGGTTCATCGCCGCGATGCCCTCCGGCTCAATCGCATCGAGCACATCCGCGCGCCGCGTCATGGCCCCGGTGTGCCAGTGCTCGAGCAGCCGGCCCGTCGTCAGGATCATCGGATACTCCTCGTCAGGCAATTCGTCCGGCGGCAGCAGGTCGGCCGGGACGATCTTACCGCGGCCGTCCGGTGTCGGGAAGCCGCGAGCGAAGAGAATCTCGTTGCCGGGTTTGTCCGGCGCGTCGGCCGGATAGGTCACGGCATCCTCGCCGACGAGCCGCTCCCAGCTGATGTTGTTCAGCGACGGCATGGTCGAGGCCATTTCCGTATAGACATCCGAAATGTCGGAATAATTCCAGTCCAGACCGATGCGTCCGGCAAGATCGGCGATCAGCTCCCAGTCCTGCCGCGCCTCGCCGGGCATGTCCAGCACGGGCCTGCCGACCTGCACCTGCCGGTTCGTGTTGGTATAGGTGCCGGTCTTCTCCGCGTGCGCCGAAGCCGGCAGCACGACATCGGCATGCCAGGCGGTTTCGGTCAGGAAAATGTCCTGCACGACGAGATGCTCGAGCTCCGCGAGCGCGGCACGGGCATGGTTCTGGTCGGGGTCCGACATCGCCGGGTTCTCGCCCATGATGTACATGCCCTTGATCTGGCCAGCATGGATGGCGTCGATGATCTCCACCACCGTCAGCCCGCGCACCGGGCTCAACGTCCGGCCCCAGAGATCCTCGAATTCGCCGCGCACATCGGCGTTCTCGACCGAGCGGTAGTCCGGGAAGACCATCGGGATCAGCCCGGCGTCGGATGCCCCCTGCACGTTATTCTGGCCGCGCAACGGATGCAGGCCGGTGCCTTCGCGCCCGATCTGGCCGGTGATCAGCGACAGCGCGATAAGACAGCGCGAATTGTCGGTGCCGTGCGTGTGCTGCGATATGCCCATGCCCCAGAAGATGATCGAGCGTTCCGACGTGGCATAGGTGCGCGCGACGTCGCGCAGCGTGTCGGCATCAATGCCGCAGACATCGGACATCGCCTCCGGCGTGAAGTTCGCGACCTTGGCCTTCAGGGCCTCGAAGCCCTCGACATTGGCCTGGACATATTGCTCGTCGTAAAGCCCTTCGGCGATGATCACGTTGATCAGCGCGTTGAGCATGGCAACGTCGGTGCCGGGCTTGAACTGCAGCGCATGGGAGGCATGGCGCATAAGGTCCTGCCGGCGCGGGTCCATGATGATCAGCTTCTTGCCCCGTTTGGCGGCCTGCTTGAAATAGGTCGCCGCCACCGGGTGGTTGATCGTCGGCCGCGCACCAATGACGACGATGCAGTCGGCCTTCAGCGCGTCGGTGAACGGCGCGGATACCGCGCCGGAGCCGACGCCCTCCATCAGCGCGGCCACCGAAGAGGCATGGCAAAGCCGGGTACAGTGATCGACATTGTTGGTCTGGAAGCCCTGGCGGATCAGCTTCTGGAACAGATAGGCCTCCTCGTTGGAGCCCTTCGCCGAGCCGAACCCGGCAATTGCGTCGCCGCCGTCGCGATCCCGGATCGTCCGCAGCCCCGAAGCCGCGCGCTCCATGGCCTCATCCCAGGTCGCTTCCCGGAAAATCGTCATCGGATCGACGCCACGAAGGTCCATGTCGCCGGCCTTGGGCGCATCGTCGCGGCGGATGAGCGGCCTGGTTAGCCGCTCTGGGCTCATCGCGTAATCGTAGCCGAACCGGCCCTTGACGCAGAGCCGGTTCTCATTGGCCGGCCCGTTGCGCCCGTCGACCTGGACGATCCGGTTGTCCTTGACATAGACCGTCGTCTGGCAGCCGACGCCGCAGAACGGACAGACACTGTCGACGACCTTGTCGAACTCCTGGATCGCCCGCTTGCGGCCCGACTCGTCCATCAGGCTCTTCTCGTAGAGCGCGCCGGTCGGACAGGCCTGGACACACTCGCCGCAGGTGACGCAGGTGGAATGCCCCATCGGATCGTGGATGTCGAAAACGGGTATCGAATGCGAGCCGCGGTCTGCCATGCCCAGCACGTCGTTGACCTGCACCTCTCGGCAGGCGCGCACGCAGGCATTGCAGGCAATGCAGGCGTCGAGATTGACGGCGATCGCCGGGTTGCTGACATCGTGGATACCCGGGCGCGAGCCATTGCCCGCGTCTTCGGCGCCATCGAATTTCGACGGCAGCCTGTCGCTGCCGCTGATACCCATGGAACCCGCCCAGGCCCAGAAATCCGACTGGTTGTCGGGGCTCTCGGCCTGCGCCGGCATGTCGGCGGCCAGCAGTTCGAACACCATGCGGCGGGCTGCATCGGCGCGTTCCGTATCGATGCTGACCTTCATGCCCTCGCTAGGCTTGCGCACGCAGGACGCGGCGAGGGTCCGCTCACCGTCGATTTCCACCATGCAGGCGCGGCAATTGCCGTCCGGCCGGTAGCCGGGCTTGTCGAGGTGGCAGAGATGCGGAATGCGGGTGCCTTCGCGCTTGGCGACTTCCCAGATCGTCTCGCCCTCGGCGGCGCTGACGGTCTTGCCGTCAAGGATGAAATTGATTGTCTTCGACATCACAGATCCTCCCGAAAATGGACCAGGAGATGATTGACCGGGTTGGGCGCGGCCTGCCCCAGGCCACAGATCGATGCGTCGCGCATGACCGCTTCAAGATCGCGCAGCGCCTCTTCGTCGAGCGCTCCGCCCTTCTGCAGCAGCGCCACCATCTTCTCCGTACCGCCGCGGCACGGCGTGCACTGGCCGCAGCTTTCGTGCTTGAAGAACTTCAGGAGATTGAGCGTGGCGTCCTTCACGCTGTCCTTGTCGGAAAGCACGACGACGGCATGCGATCCGACGAACGAATTCAGTTCCGCGAGCTTGCCGCCGAAATCGAGCGGCACGTCGTCCATCGACGCCGGCAGGATACCGCCGGACGCGCCGCCCGGCAGATAGGCCTTGAAGGTGTGGCCCTCGGCCATGCCGCCGCAATGATCGTCGATCAGTTCGCGGATCGTCACACCGGCCGGCGCGATCTTCACGCCGGGGTCCTTCACGCGGCCGGAAACCGACCATGAGCGCATGCCCGGATGGCCGTCCTTGCCCTGGGCCGCGAACCAGTCCGGCCCCTTTTCCATGATGTCGCGGATCCAGTAGAGCGTCTCGACATTGTGGTTCAGCGTCGGCCGGCCGAACACGCCGACCTCGGCAATATAGGGCGGCCGGTGCCGCGGCAGGCCGCGCTTGCCCTCGATCGATTCGATCATCGCGCTTTCCTCGCCGCAGATATAAGCGCCGGCGCCGCGTCGCAGTTCGATGAAACCCTTTTCGCATAGTCCGGCCGCCTCGAGCGCGGCGATCTCGTCGGCGAGAATCCGCAGCACCTCCGGATATTCGTCACGCATGTAGAAATAGATGCGGTCCGCTTCCACGGCGTGGGCTGCGATCATCGCGCCCTCGAGCGCCCGGTGCGGATCGCGCTCCAGATAATAACGGTCCTTGAACGTGCCGGGCTCGCCCTCATCGCCGTTCACCGTCATCAGTCGCGGGCCGGGATAGCCGCGAACGAACTTCCATTTCGTCCCGGCCGGGAACCCAGCGCCGCCGAGGCCGCGCAGGCCGGCATTGCCGAATGCCTCGATCAGCGCATCGGCGGTGATTTCGCCGGCCCGGACCCTGGCAAGCAGGGCGTATCCGCCGTCGGCCTGATAGGCGGCAAGCGTCTGATGGTCGGGCATCTGCGGCTCGAATGGCGCGCCCTTGTCGAGCCGCGCCTTGACCGCCTCGGCCGCGGCCGGCGCGATCTCCGCCTTGCCGACCCGGAGCGCCGGCGCCTTGTCGCAGGCGCCCATACACGGCGCGCGCACGACACGCACATCGCTGCCCGCCACGGAATTTTCCAATTCCGCGATGAGCGCTTCCGCCCCGGCCATCATGCAAGACAGGGAATCGCAGACACGGATCGTCACCGGCGGCGGCGGCGCCTCGCCTTCCTTGACGATATCGAAATGATCGTAGAACGACGCGACCTCGTATACCTCGGCCTGTGCGAGCCGCATCTCCTCCGCCAGCGCGGCAAGATGGGCAGCACTCAGGCAGCCGTAGCGATCCTGTATCAGATGCAGATGCTCGATCAGCAGATCGGACCCGCGCGGCCGTTCGCCGAGAAGGTCTCGCACCTCCTTCAGGGCACTCTCATCGATCTGCCGCCCCTTCGGTTTGGCAGAGCGTTTCCTCGAAACCTGGATATTCATCGACGGACTGTCTCACCGTTTCTGCTTTAGCCATTTTGACTAATGCAGCAGGCCGCTGAAGTCTAGAAGCGACATGTTTGAAGCGGAATTCGGCAGCCCGACGATTGACCTCGGAATTTTGCCAAAACCCCAGTGATTCCAAGGCGATTCGCCTGATTTCATCAGGCCCCGCGCACCGGAAAAAAAATGATAATCTGGCATCTGGTATGCCAGGCTTCCGGCAGAGAAATCGTATTTCGACGCTCCGATACCGCGAACCTGCCAGTATCGGACCGGCGTCAGGGAGCCGGATCAGTCGTGGCGACTTCCAGAGCGGTCGATGACGCCTCAAGCCGCTCGATGATGGCGGGAGGCGGTCTGGCATCGGTGACCAGCAGGTCGAATTCGTCGAAGTCGCAGACCTTCACCAGCGCGCTGCGCGTGAACTTGGAATGGTCGGTGACCACCGTGCGCTGCTGGCCGCAACGCAGCACCATCCGGGCGAACTCCGCCTCGGCGAGATGGTAGTCCATCAGGCCGGTCGCGGCGTCGACAGCCGCGATGGAAATGATGGCGTGCCGGACGGCGAAATTCGCGACGAAGTCGATCGCGGTCCGGCCGAAGGCCGCGCCGTTGTCGCCGTGCAGTTCGCCGCCGGCCATGTAGACCCGGTTGCCGTTGACGGTCGCCAGCGTGCGGGCGACGTCGGACGAGTTGGTCACGATCGTCAGGCCGGATTTCCGCAGCAGTTCGCGCGCGAGAAGGCTGGTTGTCGTTCCCGTGTCCATCATGACGCTGTCGCCGTCTTCGATCATCTTCGCCGTGTGGCGGGCGATGAGGCGTTTCTCGCGGGCGTTTTCCCGCATGCGGCGCTCAAACGGCGCTTCCGGGCCCCAGGCGGCAGTGCTGACCGCGCCGTGATGGCGGATCAGTTCGCCACTTTCCACCAGCGGACGGATATCGCGGCGGATGGTCTCCAGCGAAACGCCCAGCGCGCGGGCAAGATCGCCGATCCGGGCCGATCCGTTGGCCCGCACGGTTTCGATGATTCCCGACTGTCGGCTTGTGAGTTTTATGCGCTGTTGGACGTTCATGACGGCAATTTTTATTGATTCCCCGCCACAAAAGCAATTGATACGCCATATTGCCACAAATCCGGGCGCAATCACCACAAAAAGCATCGCGATCCCGGTTGACTCCGTCTCGGCCCTGCTGTCACATTTTCACCTTGGGCAACCACGCGTGTCCGCGGAGCCTGCCCTCAAGTGGGAGAATGTCGAGATGTCTAGAAACTGTTCCAGGTCTTCGTCGGCGATTGCCGCGGCGGCCTTCATCGCCGCCATGGCCCTGCCGGCGGCGGCTTACGCCCAGGCGGAGTCCTCGGACCCGATAAAGCTCACCCTGCATGACTGGACCGGGCAGCTGGTCACCACGCAGATCATGGGCGAAGTGCTGAAGAAGGCCGGCTACAATGTCGAATATGTGCAGGCCGACTACATCGCCCAGTTCGCGGGCCTGAAGTCGGGCGATCTGCATGTCGCCATGGAAATCTGGGAAACGACCGGTCGCGACGCCATGGACGAGGCGACCGCCACGGGCAATGTCGAAAATCTCGGCGAGACCGGCATGCAGGCGATCGAGGAATGGTGGTATCCCGCCTATATGACGGAAAAGTGCCCAGGCCTGCCGAACTGGGAAGTGCTCAAGGATGAAGCCTGCGCTGAAGCCTTCGCCACGGCCGAAACCGCGCCCAAGGGCCGTTATCTCGGCGGACCGGTGACATGGGGCGGTTACGACGACGAGCGAGCAGCCGCCCTGGAACTGCCTTTCGAGGTTGTCCATGCCGGCACCGATGCCGCGCTCTTCGCCGAACTGGAATCGGCCTACCAGCGCAAGGCGCCGATCATGCTGTGGGTCTATGCGCCGCACTGGGCGCCGGTCAAATATGAAGGTGCCTGGGTGGAATTCCCGGAATATTCCAAGGAATGCTACGACGATCCCTCGGCCGGCGTGAACCCGGACGCCACCTACGATTGCGGCAAGCCGCGCGGGCCGATCTGGAAGGTCGCCTGGTCCGGCGTGAAGGACAAGTGGCCGGGCGCCTACAAGGCCATCAAGGCGTTCAACATTTCTAATGACGAGATGGGCGCGATGGTCGCCGACGTCGACCTCAACGGCAAGAAGCTGGACGACACGGTCGCGGACTGGATGGCGGCCAACGAAGCGCGCTGGTCGGAGTGGATCAAATAGTCCGCTCACCGTAACAAACCGCCGCCGGAACCCTTGGCGTTTCTCCGGCGGCGGTCCCATTGCCGGCCTCTGTCTCATCGGAATCTGAGAGTCCGACCCGATCATGACGACCGATCCATCCCGCTCAGTCAAACTGCAGTGCCGTTCGGTATGGCGATTGTTCGGCCACGGCGCTGCGCGGGCGCTGAGCGCGAGCGGTGGCCAGATGAGCGACGAGGATCTGATGGCCTCCGGCCTCGTCGGCGCAGTGCGCGATGTCGAACTGGACGTTCTCGAAAACGAGATCTTCGTCATCATGGGCCTGTCCGGCTCGGGCAAGTCGACGCTCGTGCGGTGCATGTCGCGCCTGATCGAACCGACGTCTGGCGAAATCCTCTTCAACGGCGAGAACCTGCTGGAAGCCAGCGCCGCTCGGATGATCGAGATCCGCCGTCACCAGATGGGAATGGTGTTCCAGAACTTCGCCCTGCTGCCGCATCTGTCCGTGCTCGGCAACGTCGCCTTTCCGCTCGAGGTGCAGGGCGTGGACCGGCCGGCCCGCGAGGCGCGCGCCCGCGAGGTCATCGAACTGGTCGGCCTCCAGGGGCGCGAGGGGTTCTTCCCGGGTGAACTGTCCGGCGGCCAGCAGCAGCGCGTCGGCATCGCCCGTTCGCTCGCGGTGGAACCTGAGATCTGGTTCCTCGACGAACCGTTCTCCGCGCTCGATCCGCTGATCCGCCGCGAAATGCAGGACGAATTCATCCGCCTCCAGTCCGTCCTCAGAAAGACCATCGTTTTCATCACCCACGATTTCGACGAGGCGATCCGGCTTGCCGACCGCATTGCCATCATGAAGGACGGCCGGGTCGTGCAGATCGGCACGCCGGAAGAGTTGGTGATCCGGCCGGCGACGGATTACGTCGCCGAATTCACCCGCAACGTCATCAAGGCAAAGGTTGTCCGGGCAGGCTCCGTCATGCAGGCGTTGCCGGCAACTCCTCCGGCCGGCGGTTTCGGAAAGGACGTCTCGACCGATCAGTGCATCGCCGAGATAGCGCCGCTGTTCGAGGCCGGCCCGGACACGGTGCGTGTTGTCGACGCGGCCGGCCGCCCGGCCGGCTGCCTGACGCGCGACGATGTCGTACGCGTCATGATGCAGGCCTGAGCGATGAGCCTGACCACGCCATCCGGTATCGAGCGTTCAGACGACCGGCGGGCGGCCTGGCCGATGTCGCGCTGGCAGGTGGCATGGAGCGTAGCGCTCTGCCTTTTCCTTGCTCTG
This sequence comes from Afifellaceae bacterium, assembly GCA_035465195.1. GTDB lineage: Bacteria > Pseudomonadota > Alphaproteobacteria > Rhizobiales > Afifellaceae > CAMYKZ01. The sequence continues at coordinate 20,424 of DATHRP010000379.1, forward strand.
TGGATCTACGGAAAGCCCGTAGCCGGCTGGGCATTCAAGGTGCCGAGGGAATTGCGCATCCCGCTGCACCGCTGGATCGGGGATTTCATGAAATGGCTGGTGGAGGATGCCAGCTTCGGCCTGTTCAGTTTTACCGACCTGACCCGCTTCGTAGCCTCCGTGATCGAGTTCCCCTACCGCATCGCCCTGAGCCTGCTGTCCACCGGCTTCCTGCAGGGACAGGGGTCCGACGCGGTGCAGATCCTGCCGCCCGTTTCCTGGATTGCCGTCATCGCGATCGCGGCCGGGATCGGCTACTACGCCGGCGGGCGGGCGCTTGCGCTGCTGGTTGCCCTCTGCTTCGCATTCCTCGCTTTGTTCGGCCAATGGGACAATGCGATGATCACGCTGGCGTCAATCCTGATCGCCGTACCGCTGGCGGTGGCCGGCGGCCTGCTGCTCGGAATTGCCGGATACCGCTGGACGCGCTTCGAGATGGCGCTGAAACCGCTGCTTGACCTGATGCAGACGATTCCGGTCTTCGCCTATCTGGTACCGATCCTCTTCCTGTTCGGTTTCGGTCCGACCTCCGCGATCGTGGCGACCATCATCTATGCGCTGCCGCCGATGACGCGCATCACCATTCTGGCCCTGCATGGCGTGCCCGACGAGATCGACGATCTCGGCCGCATGGTCGGCTGTACGCGCCGCCAGATGACCTGGCGCGTACTCGTGCCCTCGGCCATGAAGGGCCTGATGATCGGCGTCAACCAGGTCATCATGCTGTCTCTGAACATGGTGATCATCGCCTCGATGATTGGCGCCGGCGGTCTCGGCTTCGAGGTGCTGGCCGCCCTCAGGCGCCTGGACATCGGCAAGGGCCTGGAAGCCGGGCTTGCGATTGTCGCGCTGGCCATCGCGCTCGACCGGCTGACCCAAGCGCTGGCCCGCCGTACACGTGCGCACCAGAGCGACGTCATGGAAGGCGCCGGGCTCGTCCGGCGCAACCCCTATACTATTTCGGCCGTCGCGCTCATCCTTGTGACCGGCGTGGTCGGCCTGGCGATCCCCGCCATCCAGGCCTATCCCGAAAGCTGGCAGTTCTCCACCGGAACGTTCTGGTCGGAAGTGGTGCGCTGGATCAACGTTAATTTCTTCGACGACCTGGAGGCGATCAAGAACGTGCTCCTGCTCAATGTGCTGATCCCGTTCAAGCGCTTCCTGATCGGCTTGCCCTGGTTCGGAGTGGTCTGCCTCCTGGGCCTGGCCGGGTTGTCGCTTGGCGGCCTGCGCCTGGCGGCGGTCGTCACGGTCCTTGCCGGGCTGATCGCGCTTACCGGCCAGTGGGAAAAGGCGATGATCACCGTGTATCTGTGCGGCATCGCCGTCGTGTTCGCCTGCCTGATCGGTGTGCCGATCGCCATCCTGACAGCCGAACGCCGCAATCTCTGGCCCTGGGTGGAAACGATCATCGATACGCTCCAGACCCTCCCGTCATTCGTCTATCTGATGCCGGCGGTCATGCTGTTCCGCGTCGGCGATTTCACGGCCATGATCGCCGTCGTGGCCTATGCTGTGGCGCCCGCCGTGCGCTACACCGCGCACGGCCTGCGCCAGGTGGATCCGCAGCTCATCGAGGCCGGGACGGCCGCCGGCTGCACACCCTGGCAATTGCTCACCAAGATCAAGCTCAAGCTCGCATTGCCGGAGATCATGCTGGGTCTCAACCAAACCATCATGCTGGCGCTGTCGATGCTCGTCATCACCGCCCTGGTCGGTACGCGCGATCTCGGCCAGGAGGTCTATATCGCGCTCACCAAGGCGGATACCGGACGCGGCCTGGTGGCCGGCATGTCGGTTGCCTTTATCGCGATCATTGCTGACCGCCTGATATCCGCATCGGCCGATCGCGTCCGCGTCCGGCTCGGGCTTGCGAAATAGGAAGGCGACCATGGCGGACAAGGACGAGCTCATTCAGTCGCTGCCCTGCTGGACCGGCCCGGTCGGCTGGGAACCGCTGAAGGGCGGACTGTCGAACGAGAGTTTCCTCGTTGACCAGGGCGGGCAGAAATTCGTCGTCCGCCTCGGCCGCGACTATCCCTTTCACCATGTCTTCCGCGACCGGGAAGTGATGGTGAGCCGGGCGGCCTGCGATGCAGGCTTTGCGCCCGAACTCGTCTATTCCGCCCCCGGAATCATGGTTTCCCGCTTCATAGACGGCGAGACTTTCGACGAGGCCGCGGTCCGGGAGAATATCGGCCGCATTGCCGAACTGGTCGCGCGGTTCCACAACGAGATGCCGAAGCACGTCAGCGGCCCGGGGTTCATGTTCTGGGTTTTCCACGTCATCCGCGACTATGCCCGCACGCTCGAAGAAGGCGGCAGCCGCATGACCGACCGGCTGGCCGGCTATCTGGAGCTTGCAGATGAACTGGAAGCCGTCCAGGTCCCAATGCCGATCGTCTTCGGCCATCACGACCTGTTGCCGGCGAATTTCATCGACGACGGAAGCCGGCTGTGGCTGATCGATTTCGAATATGCCGGCTTCTCCACGCCGATGTTCGACCTGGCCGGCGCCACCTCCAATGCCGGCTTCAACGACAGCCAGTCCGAGGAATTCCTGACCGCCTATTTCGGTGGACCGCCGGACGAAGCCGTTCGCCGGAGCCATGCCGCCATGCAGTGCACCTCGCTCTTGCGCGAGGCGATGTGGAGCATGGTGTCGGAAATCCATCTCGATGCCCCCGGCGTCGATTACGTCGCATACACGCAGGAAAACCTGTCCCGGCTCGAACTGGCGCTGGAGTCCTACAGATCAAGGTACGGAAGGAACTGATCCATGCAATTGCCGGATCGGGCGCAGATCGTCGTCATCGGCGGCGGCATCATCGGATGCTCAACCGCGTACCACCTGGCCCGCGATCATCATGCCGATGTCGTCCTGCTGGAGCAGGGCAAGCTGACCGGCGGTTCGACATGGCACGCCGCCGGCCTGGTCGGCCAGCTTCGCTCGTCGGCTTCGATCACGCAGGTGCTGAAATATTCCGTCGATTTGTACCGCCGACTGGCGGATGAAACCGGCCTGGAAACCGGCTGGAAGATGTCGGGCTGCCTCAGGCTGGCCTGCAACGAAGATCGCTGGGCCGAGTACCGCCGTCTCGCCACCACGGCCGGAAGCTTCGGCATGGACATGCATCTGCTCTCGCCCTCGGACGTGAAGGGCATGTGGCCCCTGATGAATGTCGACGATCTGGTCGGCGCGACCTTCCTGCCGACCGACGGACAGGCAAGCCCGTCCGACATCACCCAGTCGCTCGCCCAAGGCGCGCGGATGCATGGCGCGAAACTGTTCGAGGGCGTCCGCGTCACCGGGTTCGATGTCGTGGAAGGAACCATTTCCGCGGTCAGGACCGGTGCCGGCAGGATCGCCTGCGAAAAGGTGGTCAACTGTGCCGGCATGTGGGCACGCCAGGTCGGCGCCATGGCCGGCATCAATGTTCCGCTCCAGCCGGTCAGGCACCAGTACATCGTCACCGAGCAGGTCGAAGGCCTGTCCACCGAAATTGCCACGGTACGCGATCCCGACAGGCTTACCTACTTCAAGGAGGAGGTCGGCGGCCTGGTCATGGGCGGCTACGAGCAGAACCCGATATCGTGGACGACCGACGACGTGCCGGACGACTTCCAGTTCCAGCTCTTCGACGACGACTGGGATCATTTCGAGCAGCATCTGGTACAGGCGATCGAGCGCATACCCGCGCTCGAAAAGACCGGCGTCAAGCAGATGATCAACGGGCCGGAAAGCTTCACCCCCGACGGCAATTTCATCCTCGGGCCGGCGCCCGAATGCGCCAACATGTATGTCGGCGCCGGCTTCAATGCCTTCGGCATCGCTTCCGGCGGCGGCGCCGGCTGGGTGCTGGCCCAATGGGTGATCGACGACGAGCCGCCGATGGATCTGTGGGTCGTCGATATCCGGCGCTTTTCCGATCTGCACAAGGATCGGGACTGGGTCAACGAACGCACCCTCGAGGCCTATGGCAAGCATTATGCGGTTGGCTTCCCACACGAGGAATATCAGTCCGGTCGGCCGCGTATCGTCTCGCCGCTCTACGAGCGCCTGAAGACGCATCGCGCGGTCTTCGGCTCCAAGCTGGGGTGGGAGCGGCCCAACTGGTTCGCGCCGGCGGACATGGAACCACGCGACGAGCCCTCGATGGGCCGGCCGAACTGGTTCGATCCGGTCGGCGAGGAGCACAGGCTCGTGCGCGAGGTGGCCGGCATCTTCGACCAGTCCTCCTTCGCGAAATTCGAAATGTCGGGAACCGATTCCGCCCGGGCACTGGAATGGATCTGCGCCAACAGGGTCGCCAGGCCCGTCGGCCGGCTGACCTATACCCAGCTTCTGAATTCGCGCGCCGGCATAGAATGCGACCTGACTGTAGCGCGCCTTGCCGACGATCTTTTCTATATCGTCACCGGCACCGGTTTCCGCGTTCACGACAGTGCGTGGATCCGAGATCACATCCCCGCGGGCCTGGATGCGACGCTGAGCGATGTCACGGAGGCGTTCGGAACGCTTTCGCTCATGGGACCGAAAGCCCGGGACATTCTGCAGGCAGTCACCGAAGACGATTGCTCCGGCCCGGCCTTTCCATTCGGCCATGTCCGGCAGATCGTGATTGCCGGCCATCCGGTTCGCGCGCTTCGCGTGACCTATGTCGGCGAACTGGGATGGGAACTGCATGTCCCGATAGAAGCGACGGGCGATGTGTTCGACACGCTGATGGAAGCCGGCGGCATCCACGGCGTCCGCCCGGTCGGCTACCGGGCGCTGGAATCGCTCAGGCTCGAGAAGGGCTACCGCACCTGGAGTTCCGATATCACGCCCAACGATACGCCCTTCGACGCCGGGCTCGGCTGGGCCGTCAAGCTGAAGTCGGACACGCCGTTCATAGGTCGTGAAATGGCCGAGAAGGCGGCGAACTCCGTTCCGCGCAAGCAGCTCGTGGGATTTACCGTCGACGATCCGCGGGTCGTCCTGCTCGGCCGCGAGACGATCCTGCGCAACGGCGAATTCGCCGGATACCTGACAAGCGGTGGTTTCGGATACACGGTCGGAAAACCGATCGGTTACGGCTATGTGCGAAATGCCGACGGCGTGACGCCGGATTATCTCGAGAGCGGAACATACGAACTTGTGGTCGCGCAGGACAGGATCCCGGCCGACCTGCATGTGACGCCGCTGTACGACCCGGCAGGCGAGCGGGTCCGGGCGTAGGAGGAAACCATGGCGGACGCGCGGGATCGACATTTCCGGATCGTCATAGTCGGCGGCGGCGCCATCGGCACCTCCGTCGCCTGCCATCTGGCGCGGGCCGGCGAGCGCGATGTCCTGGTCCTGGAAAAAGCGCAACTGACCCATGGCTGCACCTGGCATGCGGCAGGCCTTGTCGGCCAGCTGCGCGGCAAGCGGAACCTGACGAGGCTGATGCAGAATTCGGTCGCCGTATTCGACAGGCTGGAAGCCGAAACCGGGCTCGCGATCGATTGGCGGAAGGTCGGCTCGCTGCGGCTGGCGTCGAGCCCCGAACGCTGGAGCGAAATCCGCCGCTCCATGTCACAGGCCAAGAGCTTCGGGGTGGAATGCGGGGAACTGTCGGCTGCGGAGGCAAAGGACCTGTTTCCCTATATCGAGGCCGGCGGGGTCGAAGGAGCCGCATTCATACCGGGCGACGGCTATGTAGATCCCTATGCCCTGACACAGGCCTATGCGAAGGCGGCCCGCAACGGCGGCGTCACCATCGAGGAAGGCGTGACGATCACCGATATTGTCAGGGAAGGCCGGCGGGCGACCGGGGTGGTCACCGACCACGGCACGATCGGGTGCGAAATTCTGGTCAACTGCGCCGGCCTTTGGGCGAAGCGCCTCGGCGAAATGGCCGATGTCCCGTTGGCCGCCGGCGTGGTCGAGCATCAGTATTTCCTGACGGAGAAGACGCTCGATTTCGACCGCAACCTTCCGACCCTGCGCGATCCCGATCACAATTTCTACCTCAAGCCCGATACCGGCGCATTCGCGATCGGCGGCTGGGAGGAAGGCACGAAGGGATGCTGGCGGGGCATGCCGCCGCTGGAATTCGGCCGCGAACTGTTTCCGCCGGAAATGGACCGGCTGGAACGGTTCGCCCTTCCGGCGGCCGAGCGCCTCCCCATCCTCAACGAGATCGGAATCCAGACCATCATCAACGGCCCGATCCCGGTCTCCGCCGATGGCGAGCCGGTCATGGGTCCGGTTCCGGAGCTGGACAATTTCTACGTCGCTTGCGGCTTCACCGCCGGCATTGCGGCATCGGGCGGCGCTGGAGAGGCGATGGCAAACTGGATTCTGCACGGCGATCCCGGCATGGATCTCTGGTCCTTCGATGTCCGCCGCTTCAGCGCCATTCACGCCCAGCCGCGCTACCTGGAAGAGCGCGCCATCGAAGCCTACGCCTCCTATTACAAGATCCACTGGCCGGGCGAGGAAAGTTCGGCCGGCCGTGGATTGCGCCGCTCTCCGCTCCATCACCACATCAAGGCGGCCGGCGCGGCTTTCGGTTCGAAATTCGGCTGGGAGCGGGCGAACTGGTTTGCCCCGCAGGGCGTCAAGCCTGTCGACGTTCCCGACTTCGAGGGCAGGCCGAACTGGTTCGAACCTGTCGGCGCCGAATGCCGGGCCATCCGCGAGCGGGTGGCGCTGATCGACCAGTCATCCTTCTCCAAGTTCGAGATAACCGGACCGGGTGCACGCGCGGCGCTCGACCGGATCGCCGCCAACCGCATTCCGGAAGAGCCCGGCCAGGTCGTCTATACCCAGCTGTGCAACGAGAGGGGTGGTATCGAGGCGGACGTGACGATCGTCCATGCCGGCCCGGAACGGTTCCTCGTCATGACCGGTGCCGGCTTCGCGGTCCGGGATCGGCACTGGATCGAAAGCCACCTTGGCACAGGCGAGGTCGCGCTGCGAGACGTCACCAACGCGCTTGCCGTGATCAATATCTGCGGTCCGCAAAGCCGCGCCGTGCTCCAGAGCGTGACGGACGATGACCTGGGCAATCAGTCCCTTCCGTTCCTCGGCGCGCGCGACATCGATATCGGCCATGCGCGGGCGCTGGCCGTGCGGATCGGTTATGTCGGCGAACTGGGCTATGAACTATACATCCCCCAGGAATTCGCCCCGCACGTCTATGAAACGCTTCGGGATGCGGGCGCGGAGCACGGGATCGCCAATGCGGGTTACCGGGCCATCGAAAGTTGCCGGCTGGAAAAGGGCTATCTCTACTGGTCCGGCGATATCGGACCGGACGTCAATCCGTACGAGGCCGGGCTGGGTTTCTGCGTTGCGCTCGACAAGGGCGATTTCATCGGACGCCATGCGCTTGAGGCGATCAGCCGGCGGGAGCCGGATCGCCGTGTCGCCACCTTCTCGCTCGACGGCTTCGTACCGCTCCATGGCGGCGAGCCGGTCATCCAGGGCGGCCGGATCGCAGGCTCGACCTCGAGCGCGGGATATGGTCATGCGGTCGGACAGACGATAGCCTTCGCCATGCTGCCGACCGACCTGGGCGACGACCTGCCCTTCGAGATCGAGGCATTCGGAAAGTCATACCCGGCGGTCAGGCAGGCGCGCTGCCTTTACGACCCGAAGATGGAACGGCTGAAAAGTTGAACGGAGGGACCGACCTTGGAGAATGATGCGACGGAGCAGGCCCGCGCTGCGCTGAAATTCGTTCCGGCGTTCGCCGGCCTGGACCCGAACCGGGTCGAGATCGAGCGGCTGGGCGGTCTGACCAATCTGGTGTTTCGCGTCTCGTACGCAGGCGACAACTGGTGCCTTCGTCTGCCCGGCGCCGGAACGGAGGAATATATCGACCGCGCCGTCGAGGCGGTCGCCGCAAGGGAAGCGGCGCGCGCCGGCGTGAGCCCGCCGTTGATCTTTTCAGACCCGGAAAGCGGCATCATGGTGACCCGGTTCGTGGAAGGGGCGGAAACCATGACAGGCGACCTGTTCCGCAGCCGACCCTGTGCACCGGCTCGCGCCGGCGAAGCATTCCGGAAGCTGCACAGCTCGGACGCGAAATTCGACTTCGTCTTCGAACTGTTTTCCATGGTCGACGGATATCTCGGCATACTGGCCGGCAAGACCATCGATCTGCCGGACGGCTATCACGATGTTCTGAAGGAGGCCGAGAGCGTGCGCCGTGCGCTTCAGGCCGCTCCGGCAGAAATAACCGCATGCCACTGCGATCCCCTGGCGGAGAATTTTCTCGATACCGGGGAGCGCATGTGGATCGTCGACTGGGAATATTCCGGTATGAATGATCCGATGTGGGATCTCGGCGATCTTTCCGTCGAGGCCGGCTTCGACGATGCCCAGGACGAGGAGATGATCCGCGCCTATTTCGGCGACGAGCCGCGACCCGGTGAGCGCGGACGGATCGTGATCTACAAGGCGATGTGCGACCTTCTGTGGACGCTCTGGGGCCTCATCCAGCACGCCAACGGCAATCCCGCCGAGGATTTCTGGGCCTATTCGACCGGGCGTTTCGCCAGGTGCAAGACGCTGATGGCGACGCCGGAATTCAACCGGCATGTCGCCGCCGTCGCGGCCGGCTGACATGGCCGGCCGTTCCCGAGCCCGGTCGGGATTCTCTTGCAAGCCGTCGCCGTGACCGGCTTCCGGCTGCCCGTCGATCTTCAGGCGATCCTGTTCGACAAGGACGGAACGCTGATCGACTATGAGCGCACCTGGGCTCCGATCAATTTCGAGGCGGCGCGGCTGGCCGCCGCCGGCGATGAGACACTGGCGCAGGAGCTTCTGAGAGCCGGCGGCGTCGATCCGCGGACAGGCCGGACGCGGGCGGA
>DATHRP010000380.1:0-2519 GCA_035465195.1 Afifellaceae bacterium
GCTATTCCACATGATCGAACTGATGCGCCTGCAGGTCGCATGCCAGGGCGCCGGCATCGCCCTGCGGTCCGCGCAGCTTGCCCGGCGCTATGCCGGCGAACGACGCCAGGGCGGCCCGCCCGGAGCCCCGCCCGCCGTGATTTCGAACCATCCCGACGTCGAACGCCAGCTCGGCCGGCTCGATGCCCAGGCCGCGATCCTGACTGCGCTCGTGGTGGAAACGGCTGTCACGCTGCAGCAAGCGCGCGACGGCAACACCGGCGCGGCGGCATACGCCGCATTCCTTCTGCCACTCGCCAAGACGTTCGCCGGCGAAATCGCATTCGAAGCCGCAAGCGGCGCCATCCAGGTCATGGGCGGCGCCGGTTACACACGCGAATGGCCGGCGGAACGCTATCTGAGGGACGCACGCATCCTCACAATCTACGAAGGAACCACGGGCATGCAGGCGCAGGACTTTCTGTTCAGACGTCTGATCCGCGACAATGGTGCGGGGATCGAGGCGTTCATGACCAAGGCAAGGCTGCAACTGGAACAGGACGGGAGTTCATCGGAGAGCAGAGCTGTCGCCGAGACGCTCGACCAGTTTGCGGCCCTGTCCGGATACATTGCCACATGGACAGAGAAAGAGCAGCAGGCGGCGGCCGACGGTTATCTTCGGGCCGGCTGGAGCGCCGTCAGCGGCTTCCTAGGCTGGCGACTCCATGCCCGTGGCGGTGCCTTGTCGCCGGCCGGCCGTCATTGGCTGGAGACGGCGGCGGCCCGGTTTGACCTGGCAAAGCTGACCATCGAAGCCGCGAAAAGAGCACCCTGACCTGGGGCGTAAACCCGGGCGAATCCCCGGATCAGATGCCATAGGCATGGACGTCGGCGGCCGGAATGACCATATCCGGGATGCACAGACCGGAAAATGACATGGACACACTCACGCAACCATTCGTCCCGCCGGCTCCGGTACCGCGCCGGCGCGAGGTCGTGCCGGGTACGCTCGATATCCTGCGGACAGCGTTGCGGAATCCGCTCGAGATCTGGGGCGAGCCGTCTTACGAGGAACCATGGATTCATACCCGGTTCCTCAATGAGCGCTCTTTGATCGCCAATGATCCGGGGCTGATCCGCCACGTCCTCGTGGACAATGCGAAAAATTACCGGATGGCGACGATCCGCCAGCTGATCCTCCGGCCGATGCTGCGCGACGGGCTTCTGACAGCCGAGGGGGAAACCTGGAAGCGGACGCGCAAGGCGATGGCGCCCATTTTCACCCCGCGCCACATCAACGGGTTCGCCGCGACGATGCTGGAACGGACCGAGGTGTTCGCCCGCCGCTACGAAGTCGCGGCGAAAAGCGGCAGTTCGTCCGACATTGCGCGCGACATGACCGAACTGACCTTCGATATCCTGTCGCAGACGCTTTTTTCCGGGGACATCGTGACCGCCACGAACGATTTCGCCGGCGACGTTGAAAATCTGCTGCACAGTATGGGTCGGGTCGATCCCTTCGACATGATGAAGGTCCCGGGCTGGGTTCCGAGGTTCACCCGACTGCGCGGAAACAAGGTGATGGCCCAGTTTCGCAAGATCGTCGACGACACCCTCGACGCACGGCGCAAGAAGGTCGAAAGCGGCGCGGATGTGCCGGATGACTTCTTGACGCTGCTGTTGCGCGAGGAAGGACCCGATGGGCTTACCGCGGACGAAATCAACGACAACATCATAACCTTTATCGGCGCGGGCCACGAGACCACCGCGCGGGCACTCGGCTGGACGATATATTGCCTTGCAAATGCGCCGCGGGAGCGACAGCTCATCGACGAGGAACTCGATGCTTTTTTCGCCGGCGATGTTCCTCCGCCTCACGACTGGCTGGACGCCTTGCCGAGGGCACGCGCTGCCTTCGAGGAAGCGATGCGGCTCTATCCGCCGGCGCCTTCGATCAACCGCGCAGCGTTATCCGACGACCAATACGGCGAATGCATAATTCCAAAAGGCGTAACGGTGCTGGTCATGCCCTGGACGCTGCACCGCCACAGGGCGCTCTGGGAGAAGCCCGATGCGTTCATGCCGTCGCGCTTCTGGCCGGAAAACCGCAAGACGATCGACCGCTTCCAGTACCTCCCCTTCGGCGTCGGACCGCGCATCTGCATCGGTGCGAGCTTTGCCCTCCAGGAGGCCGTGATCGCCCTCGCCGTTCTGCTCAGACGATTCCGGTTCGATTGCACCCGGGACTGCAAGCCCTGGCCGGTTCAGAAACTGACGACCCAGCCGCAGGGCGGCCTTCCCATGACGGTGACCGAACGGCACTGAAACACCGGCAGATCAGGCACGTTCCACAGCTTCGCTGCGGCGCGCCTCCAGCTCCGTGATCCGTCCCTCGCTGGACAACAGGATGGCGATTGGCCGGGTCGCTTCGAACTGCGCGAATATGATCATCAGGCTGGCTGTGATCGGAACGGCGAGAAGCGCTCCGGCGATGCCCCACAGGCTGTACCAGACCGTTAGCGCGACCAGGATCACGAACG
>DATHRP010000381.1:0-9811 GCA_035465195.1 Afifellaceae bacterium
CGTGACCAGCGCATCCATGCAATTGCGGGTACCGGCGGAAAACCTGCGGTACTGACGCCCGTCGGCCCCTATCGCTATGCCGATGGGGATCTCGACATGAGCCGGCGAAGGTTGATCGCCGTGCGCGAGGACCATTCCGACGGCGGGGAGCCGGCAAATGATCTGGTGGCGATCGGGTTCGAGGGTGACGGCAAGGTCGAGCGGCTAACCGGCGGTTGCGATTTCTATGCCGCTCCACGGATTTCGCCGGACGGGTCCAGGCTTGCCTGGATATGTTGGAATCATCCGGCGATGCCGTGGACTGAAACGCAATTGTGGCTGGCCGACATTGGGCCCGACGGGACCCTGCACGCTCCGCGCCGGATCGCCGGCGGTTCGGGGGATGGGGAGGCCGTCATGTTGCCACGCTGGTCGCCGGACGGAGGTCTGTTCTTCGTCACGGATCGGTCGAACTGGTGGAACCTGAACCGGCTATACGGTGCGGAGGCGGAGTCGGTAGTGGAGCGTGCGGCGGAGTTCGGTCACCCGGCCTGGCAGTTGGGCAACAGCAGCTACGATTTCCTGCCCGGCGACAGGCTGGTCTGCACCTTTACGGAACAGGGCGAGTGGCGTGCGGCGCTCGTCGATCTGAAGAATGGATCTCTGGAGATCCTTGACTTGCCGTTCACCAGCTACCGAGCCGTTTATGCCAGCGGTGGAGACATCGTCACGATCGCCGGCTCCCCGAAAGAACCTGAAGCGCTCGTGAGGATAAATCCAGGCACCGGGCGGACGGAGGTTGTCCGGCCATCTTTCGACGTGGCAGAGCCTCTTGCACGCTATTTTTCCGTCCCGCGGGCGATTGAATTTCCAACCGGCACGGGCGGGTCGGCGCACGCCTTCCATTATGCGCCCGCCAATCCGGATTTCGCTGCGCCTGCCGGCGAAAAGCCGCCGCTGATCGTCATGTCGCACGGCGGACCGACATCGGCCGCCTCAAGCGTGCTCAGCCTGCAGCGGCAATTCTGGACCAGCCGCGGCTTTGCCGTGGTCGACGTCAACTACCGGGGCAGCACGGGCTATGGCCGCGACTACCGGTTCGCACTGGAAGAGCAATGGGGCATTGCCGATGTCGAGGATTGCATTGCGGCGGCCCGCCATCTCGGCGAACACGGCGACGCGGATCCGCTACGGATCGGAATAACCGGCGGTAGTGCCGGCGGCTATACGACGCTCTGCGCCCTGACGTTCACTGATTTTTTCACGACCGGCGCCAGCCATTACGGCATCGGCGACCTGGAACTGCTGGCGCAGGGCACGCACAAGTTCGAGTCGCGCTACCTGGATTGGTTGATTGGCCGCTATCCCGAGGAGGAAGCGCGTTACAAGGCGCGCTCGCCTGTTAATCACGTTGAGAAGTTAAACCGACCAGTGGCGTTTTTCCAGGGCGCGGAGGATAAGGTCGTGCCGCCGGACCAGGCGGAGGCGATGGTTGCCGCGCTGCGCGCCAACGGCAATCCGGTGCTGTTCATCCTGTTCGAAGACGAGCAGCACGGTTTCCGCAAGGGTGCCAACATCAAACGCGCGCTCGATGCCGAACTGCTTTTCTTTTCCGTCTGGCTCAGCGGGCGGGAATTGCGGTTTTCCGGCGTCGAACAGGGGCAGCGCGGTTAGCCCGCATTGGCCTTTGCCCCTGCCGGTTCCCTGCCGATCCGCCGGTAGACGAAATCGCCGGCCGGTCGGGTGCTCATACTTTCGGCAATCGCCTGCATTCGCCCGTGATCCGGTGACTTGATACAGGCCGGATCGGTCGCCGCCGCATTGCCGGTGATGGCAAAGGCCTGGCAACGGCAGCCGCCGAAATCGATCGTCTTGCGCTCACAGCTTCGGCAAGGCTCGGGCATCCAGTCGGTGCCGCGGAATTTGTTCAGGGCGCTGGAATTTTGCCAGATGTCCTCAAGCCGGTGCTCGGTGACGTTGTCGAACTGCAGCCCGGTGATGGTCTGGGCCGCATGACAGGGCAGCACCTTGCCGTCGGGCGCGATGGTGAAGGCGTCGAACGCCCAGCCGCCCATGCAGGGCTTGGGAAAGTCGGCGAAGTAATCCGGCGCGACGAAATCGATATTGAGGATGCCGCGCCATTTCTCCCGCGCCGCCTCGACGATCTCGATCTGGCGCGCGATCTGGTCGCGTTCCGGCATCAGGGCGCTGCGGTTGAGATAGGCCCAACCGAGATATTGCACGTTGGCAATCTCCAGCCGGTCGGCATCGAGGCTTAGCGCCAGCTCGATGAACTCGCTGACCTCCTCGATATTGTGCCGGTGGATCGGCGCGTTGATGGTGAGCGGCAAGCCGGCCTGGCGCGCCCAGCGGGCGACGGCCAGCTTCTTTTCATGGCCCCCCTTGTACCGGCCTATCAGCTCCGTCGTTTCCGGCCGCGCGCCCTGGAGCGAGATCTGAATATGGTCCAGACCGCGTTCGGCAAGCTTGCCGACCCGATCCTCGCTCAGCGTCACTGCAGCGGTGATCAGGTTGGAATAAGTGCCGCGTTTGGCCAAGCCATCGACGATCTCTTCAAGGTCGGCGCGTAGGGCCGGTTCGCCGCCCGAAATGTGCACTTGCATGATACCGATGTCTGCAGCCTGTTCGAAGACATCCAGCCAGGTTTCGGTGTCGAGTTCCCGGTCGGCCTTCAGGAGCTTCGCCGGGTTGGAGCAATAGGGGCACTGCAGCGGGCAGCGGTGGGTCAGTTCCGCGAGAACGCCGATGGGCGGTCCAGAGGCAGCCATGGTCTAGGCCTCGCAGCCGATGAGCATTTCGTCCCTCCATTCCTGAAGGAAGTCGAGCACGTCCTTTTCCACTTCGGACGGCGGGGCATTATAGTCATTGCACAGATCGGCGATTATCTCCGCCGCGGTCGATTTGCCGTTGCAGCGCTTGAGGATTTCCAGGCTGATTTCGTCCGGCCACAGAACGCGCTCCGGCGCAAGCACGGCCCAGGCGTTGCGGATCTCGCTGAACTTCAGGCGCACATGGCGAGGCAGGTAAGGGACGGTGCCCCGTTCGACGGTAGCGCGTTGGCGGTTCGTCGGCATGGAGCGTCAGCCTTCGGGCCGGAACGCAGCCGGCGGAATGTGGCCCGGCGAGACATAGGCGTGATGGAGCGCGTCGAGCTGCGCCCAGAGAATGTCGCACTTGGTGATGAGGGCGTCGATGGCCGCCTGCTGCTTCTCCATCGTGTCGGCCCATTCCTGAACCAGCGAAAGGGCGTGTTCGGCATCGCGCGGCGCCTGGTGCAGGCGCGGCTTGAAATAGGCAAGCGTTCCCTCGTTGATATAGTCGTAGCGCTCCAACATGGCCGGAACGCGCTCCGATATGGCAATTCCGGAGAACAGTTCGGTGAGCGAGGAGGCAACGGCGACCAGCAGAGATGAACTGGACACCAGATCGACGTAAGCCGCGACGGCAAAGCGGGTTGCAGGCAAGGCAAGGCGGCGCGACATGACGTCAGCCCGGGACAGGCCGAGGCCTTCGGCAAGCCGCAGCCAGCGTTCGATGCCGCCTTCGCTGCCTTGTTCGCCATCGTGGTCTACGATACGCTTGCGCCATTCGCAGCGGAACGCCGGATCGTCGGAACGGGAAAGGATGATGGCGTCTTTCTTCGGAATGACTGCCTGGTAGCAATAGCGGTTCAGTGCCCAGGCCTGCATCTGCTGCTTTGTCAGCTCGCCCGCATTCATCATTTTATGGAAGGGGTGGAGGACATGATATCGCTCCGCGCCGACGGCATGCAGGGCCTGTTCCAGTTCGTCCGGCGACAGCCGGCGGGAAATCGTATGCGGGAATTCAGTCAAGGCGAATCTCCATCCCGTCGTAGGACACTTCCCAGCCGGCGTTCCGAACATGGGTCTCGGCCTCGGAGCCCGGCTCCAGAATCGGATTTGTATTGTTGATATGGACGAAAATCCGGCGGCGGATATCTACGCCGGACAATTGTTCGATCGAGCCGTCGGGGCCGGAGATCGCCAGATGGCCCATCCGGGCGCCCGTCTTTTCGCCAACGCCGGTTCGGTGCATCTCGTCGTCGACGAAAACCGTGCCGTCGAACAGGAGGACCCGGGCGCCGGCGAGCCGCTGTTTCAGCTTGTCGGTGACTTGGGCGCAGCCGGGTATGTAGAACAGGCTGTGTGCGGCGTCGTCCGGCTTGCCGGTTTCGGTGATACGCACGCCGATCGTGTCGCCCTCGCTGGTGCCGAAATTGCCGCCGGCAACGCTTTCATCTTCCAGGAACAAAGCGATCTTGCCGGGTACGGCAAAGGTTTCGATCTCGATGCCGATCGGTCCGCCGGGGCCCTCCAGACTGGTTTCGCCGGACAACGGCAATTCCCTGCGTTCCACAAATTCGGAATTCAACACGTTGAAGATGCTGTTTTCCGCAAGGGTCTTCAAAACATTGGCGGTCGCGTAGATCACCAAGGGCTGCCGTTCGCGCAGGCTGAGCAGACCGGCGATGTGATCGACATCGGCATTGGTAAGGACGATGGTGGCGATCGGCGTGTTGCGCAGGCGGCCGTCAGGCGAGGGGTGTAACTCGCAATTGGCCAGGATCTGCTCGCGAATGTCAGGCGAGGCATTAAATAAAGCCCAGTTTTCACCATCGGAACTGGCGGCCAGGCTCGACTGCGTCCTGGGAAGAAAACCGGGCTTCTTGTCACGCACCGCCTTGCTCAGTGGCGCATTACAGTTCCACTGGGGGAAGCCTCCCCCAGCGGCAGATCCAATCACTTTTACAATCATCGGAAGTTGCAGCCAGCGGCTGCCGCGCCAATGAAATCGGTTCGCTCCGGTTTTTGCTTACCGGCGCTTGCAGCTACCAATTTCGGCCGATAGATAGCGGGTTGCTTCGAAGCCCGTCGGCACAACGGTCATGGAAGGCTTGTTCCAGGTTTTCATGTTTGCTTCCTCCGGTTGTTAATGCAATTGTTTATAATTGTTCTCAACTGAAAGTCCATAGGAAGTTCACTGTGCGGCGCAAGAACCGTAGCGGAACCCGGCTCCGCGCCGGTCCGTTCCACTCCGCGGGATGCAATTTCGGCGGGCACCGATGTGAACAGTACCGGGCCGTGTCGACAGCGCGGGTCCGCCTTTTCATGGCCGGGTTTATGGCCTAGTGAGGAAGTGGCGGCCGGTTTCGGCCTTATCGCCGGTAGCCTTGTGGAGGAGAGGTGAGACCGGCTTTCCGGGCGGAATGTCCAGCCTGAAAATAAGCAAAACGGATGTGCAGCAAGATATCCAATTAAACGGGAGGTTGTAGTGATTCGATCGACAATGAAGAGACTTGTCCTGTCCGTCGCGATAATGGGTCTCGCGGCCGGATCGGCCGAGGCTGCGGTTGAAAAAGTGCGCGTCGGGGTCCTGAAATTCGGCACCGTCAACTGGGAGATCGAGACGATCGCGCGCGAGGGCTTCGACAAGGCCAACGGCTTCGAAATGGAGGTTGTCCAACTGGCCGGCAACGACGCCACGAAGGTAGCGCTGGAATCCGGCGAGGTCGATATCATCGTTTCGGATTGGCTGCATGTCGCCCGCCAGCGGGCGGAGGGCCAGATGCTGACATTCGTCCCCTATTCGACCTCGGTCGGCGCGGTCATGGTGCCGTGCGACGGCGAGGTCAAGGCACTGCCCGACCTTAAGGGCAAGAAGATCGGCGTGGCCGGAGGGCCGCTCGACAAGAGTTGGCTGATGATCCGGGGTCTCGCCGAGGGGCAATCCGGCTTCGACCTGAAGGGCGAGACAGAGCAGGCCTTCGGAGCCCCTCCGTTGCTTGCGGAAAAGCTAAAGCAGGGCGAGCTCGGCGCGGCGCTGAACTACTGGCATTACAATGCGCGCCTTGAAACGGAGGGCTACTGCCCGTTGGTTAGTGCCCAGGACGCCGCCAGAAGCCTCGGTGCCGAAGGTGATATCTCGGCCATCGGTTATGTGTTCAGCGAGGACTGGGCGAATGCCAACAGGGAAGTGGCGCTCGGCTTCGTCAAGGCATCGCGCGACGCCAAGGATCTGCTGGCCGGTTCCGACGAGGCATGGGACAAGATCCGGCCGATGATGAAAGCGGAAGACGACAAGGTCTTCGATACGCTGAAGCTGCGGTACCGCGAAGGGATTCCGACCCGGGCGATCGCCGACGAAGAGCGCGATACCGGCAAGGTCTACGATTACCTGGCGAAGGTCGGCGGCGAGAAGCTTGTCGGCAAGGCGAAAACCATGCCGGTCGGCACATTCTGGTCGGAGCTGAAGAACGGCACCTGAATCACGGGCGGCCCTCGTGCCGGGCATCTGCCGCGGTCCGGCCGACGTTGCCAGCCGGCTGTGTGCCGGCGCCCGGCGTGAACTTTCGTCACCTTGTGCAGTGCAGCGTGATCGGCGGCTGCTTTGTGTATAACAATTCCCGACAAGGCCCGTTCATTTCTGTTGCAGTGATGCCCGGAGCAAGACGGGGCCGGGGACGGGACAATGAACGAAACGCGGCCGAACGCGCTGGTAGCCATCGACGGCTCGCATCTCAAGCCTGACCACTGGCGGCGGACGCTGTTCGAGGCGCTGCTCGACACGCGGCGGAAGAGCGGCGGCGGTTTTTGCATCATCGACGGGCCGGACAAGCGGCCGCTGAGCCTTGACCAGCTCGTGCTGGCCTCGATGGTGATCGGCAGGCCGCTGGCCAAGGCAAGCCGCCAGGGTGAGCGCGTCGGCGTTCTGCTGCCGAATGTCGGCGGCGTGGCCGTGGCGTTTTTCGCGCTTACAGCCTTCGGCCGCGTGCCGGCCATGCTCAACTTCTCGGCCGGTATCCGCAACCTGACGGCGGCGGCCGTCACAGCCGAACTCAAGCTCGTCGTCACGTCGCGCGCCTTCATCAAACAGGCAGGCCTTGAAGAGGCGATCGAAGCGCTCGGCAGGCATTGCCGGATCGTCTACCTGGAAGACCTGCGCGAAGGGTTGTCGCGGATCGACAAGCTGCGCGGCTACATCGATTCCAGGCGGGCCCGGCGGTTGCACCTGAAACGGCGGATCGGCCCGGACGATGTCGCCGTGATGCTGTTCACGTCCGGTTCGGAGGGCGTTCCCAAGGGAGTTGCGCTGACCCATGCCAACCTGCTGTCGAATTGCGAACAGTTCATCACCATGCTGGACATTACGTCCGCCGACCGGATCTTCAACGCGTTGCCGGTCTTCCATTCCTTCGGCCTGACAACCGGCCTGATGGCGCCGGTGGTGATCGGGATGCGGACCTATCTCTATCCCACGCCGCTGCATTACCGGCAGATCCCGCCGCTTGTTCGTGAATCGGGCGCGACCATCCTGACCGGCACCGATACGTTCGCCACCGGCTGGGCGCGTGCCGCCGAGCCCGACGATTTCAAGGGCCTGAGGCTGGTCTTTCTGGGCGCCGAAAGGGTGAAGGAACAGACGCGCGCGCTGTGGCGCGAGCGGTTCGGTATCGAGCTGTTCGAAGGCTACGGCGCGACCGAAGCGGCGCCGGTGATCGCCGCCAATACGGCGCAGGAGAACCGGGAAGGCTCCGCCGGCAAGCTGATGCCGGGGCTGGAGGTCATGCTGGAGACGGTGCCGGGCCTCGACCATGGCGGACGGCTTCATGTCCGCGGACCGAACGTGATGGCCGGCTATATGCGGCACGACACGCCCGGCACGCTGGAGCCGCCGAAGGATGGCTGGCACGACACCGGCGATATCGTCAGCATCGACGACGACGGGTTCGTGTTCATTCGCGGTCGCGCCAAGCGGTTCGCAAAGATCGGCGGCGAGATGGTGTCGCTGGCGGCGGTGGAGGCCTATTGCTCGGAAGTGTGGCCGGAAAACACCCACGCGGTGACGGCGGTCTCCCATCCCAGGAAGGGCGAAACGCTGGTGCTGGTCACCGACAGGCCGGAATCGTCGCGCCAGCAGCTGCTCGACTGGGCCAAGGAACACGGCGTTTCGGAACTGATGCTGCCGAAGACGATCATCTGCGTCGAGGCGTTGCCGGTGCTCGGGACGGGAAAGCTCAACTACGCAGCGATTGCCGAATTGGCAGGGGCGCGCTAGCCGCCGGCGGGCGGTCGCCAGCCGTACAGCCAGTCGAGACGCGTGAGATGCCGGTCGGCGGGAATGAGGCGGATGGCCAGGTTGCGGGCGGCGACGCCGAGCCCGCTCATCGTGTAGATTTCCAGGTTGCGGCGGGCCTGACGGGCGATGCGCCGGACCCTGGGTTTGCGCTTGCGCTCCCAGTCGGCAAGCGCGCTGGCCATGTCCGCAGACCGATTGCGGGAAAGTCCGGCAACGCATGATGCCAGCACGGCCGCGTCCTCTATCGCCTGTGCGCCACCCTGGGCGGAGGTGGGCAGCATGGCATGGGCGGAGTCGCCGAGCATCGCGACGCGGCCGGCCGTCCATGCGCCGGCTGCGGGGACATGCAGCAGCGGCCAGGGGATCCACCTGGCGGCGCCCGCTATGCCGCGGACGTGGCGCTCGAAATGATCGAGCAGGTAATGCGGGGATTCGGCTTCCGCGTCACCGATCAGAACCAGGTTCAGCTCGCGACCGCCGCGCAGTGGATAGTGGACCATATGGGCGCCACGGCCGAACCAGAGGCCGGTCCGCTCCGCGCTCACCACCTCGTCATATTCCGGTTCGTAAAGGGTTGCCCGCCACGCCGTCTTGCCGAGGCTCTCCTCCTGCATTCCGGTCACCGCCCTGCGGATTTCGGAATGGACGCCGTCGGCAGCCAGAAGGGTCTCGGACGCGACGGTCTCGCCGCCGGCCGTAAAACGTACGTTCTGCTCACCCGCTTCGACGCATTCGACCGGCGTGCCGGTCCGGATCGAGATCAGCGGTTCGGACCGGGCGGCGCCGAGCAGCACCTGCATCAGGTCGGCGCGGTGGACGGCAAGGTAGGGCGCGCCGTATCGCGTCCGGCACAGGCGGCGAAGCGGTATCGAAGCCAGTAGCGCGCCTGTCGGTCCGTCGCGAATATCGATTGCCTCGGGCTCGCTCGCCTTTCGCGTCACGGCATCGGCCAGCCCGAGACCGGCCAGGACATGCATCGCGTTGGGCGAAAGCTGGATGCCGGCGCCGATCTCATGGAATTCAGGCGCCCTTTCGAACACCGTGGAAGCCTGTCCGGTGCGCGCCAGGCACAGTGCCGTCGTCAGGCCGGCGATACCCGCTCCGGCGACGGCAATCCCGCAATCGTTGCCTTGTGCGGGCATTCAGTCCTGGTAGAGGCAGCCCTTCGGCCGGGTCTCCTGCGGTGACAGTTCGTCGTCACGGCGGTAGACCGTCGAGCAATAGGGGCAGACAATCTCGGTTTCATCACCCATATCAAGAAAGACATGCGGATGGTCGAAGGGCGGCAGGGCGCCGATGCACATGAATTCCCCGGCACCGATGGAAATCGCGTGGGCGCCCTCGGTGTTGTGGAAGTGCGGAATCGGATTGTCGGCCATCGCTTTCCCTTGAAACCGTTTGCATTTGCCTCTGACCACAAATTCCCGCTAGGAGCAAGGGGAAGCGGCGGGCCCGGGTGCCGTCGAAATCCAGGAGCCCGTTATCATGGTCCAGCGTTTCCGATCGGATGATGTATCGATCGCCTATATCGACGAAGGCGAGGGCGATCCGATCATCCTGATCCACGGTTTTGCCTCCAACCACCGCGTCAACTGGGTGTCGACCGGCTGGGTGTCGATGCTGACCGGGGATGGGCGTCGGGTCATCGCGCTCGACAATCGCGGCCATGGCGAGAGCGACAAGCCGCATGATCCCGCAGCCTACGGCACCCCCA
>DATHRP010000382.1:0-5616 GCA_035465195.1 Afifellaceae bacterium
GGCTGGAGGCCGGAACCGCCTACGAGGCGATCCAGAGCGCGCGTCGCGCCATGCAGCTTGAACCGCGCTCGGTGGAATACCGGCTGCTGTTGGCCCGTTCGCTGATCCGCGACAACAGCCCGAAGGCGGCGCTCTCCGTGCTGCACGCCGCGCTGGAGGAGGCGGAAGGCGCCGACGAGCCTGCACTTGTCGCCGAAGCGCACAGGCTGAAGGCGCTGGCGCACCAGGCACTGGGCGACGTCGAAGCCGCCGGCGCGGCCATGAAGCGCGCGGAAGGCACCGGCGACCAGGCGCCGCGCGCCATCGTTCTGCACAAGAGTCCGGGCGAGTAGGCCGGGCGGTCCGGCGGACCGCATCTTGCCCTTCCAGGGGACGACCTTGCGCTCCACGAACCGCATCAGCATGTCGAACGCGTAGGCGATCGCCGCGATGATGATGCCCATGATGACCGTCGCGGTCTGCAGGAACTGCGACGCCGACAGCACTATGTAGCCGATGCCCCTGGTGGCGGCGACCATCTCGGCCGCCGCCAGCGTGGTCCAGCCGAAGCAGATGCCGATGCGCATTGCCTTCAGGATCTCCGGCTTCGCCGACGGCAGGATGACGTGCCGAATAACCTTCCAGCGGCTCGCGCCGAGGACTGGTCGGAAAGGCGGGGCCGAAGGCAGGCTTCGGCAGCGAACTGGCTGACATCGAGGGTTATCGGATGGGGGCGTGAGGTAGGGGACAGGGACTTCACATAGTCGGTCTCGCCGGTGCCGGGCATCTCACGATCGATTTGCGAGAGAAGCAATCGTGCCGCGGTCGACCTCGATGTCGCTAGAGCGCGCAGTAGCGGAAGACTGGCTTCGTCGTCGTCGTCGAGCCATGCTTCGACCGCGCGTTTGAAGTCTGGGTGGTCAGCGCCGTCAATCGGCTCGGCGGCGATCGCGGAGAGGGTGACGGCACCAATCAGCACACCGCCTACAACTGATATGAGGTATCGCGGAATCATCGAGCGGTCTAATGGGATCCTGCAAGCGATCACTTTATTCGGCGCCCTCAGCGAGCGCTCTGCGACTTGGGCTGCGGCCAGCACGACGGAGCCATCGTCCGACTGCCCAAGACCGGCGACCGATCGAAGCCGGATATCATTTCACCGCGCGTATCACTTTTTGCATTTCCAACTGCGGGGCGGAATGAGGCCCCATGCCGCGTAGTCAGCGCACGTCTTTACCGACTGGCCCGCGACCTCCGGCAGATCCAGACCTTTCTTCCGGGCCTCGGCACAGGGAGCGTATTTCTTGCAACGCCAACGCAGGTGACGGTGCTGCGGGTAAACCGCAGGCTTGAGAAACTGCTGCGTCTGGACATACGCGTCCATGTTGAAGCCTTTTCTTGGCACCACGAGCGGTCGGCCTGAGTAGGTATCGGCTGGGTGGCCGACGCCTGCGAGGACGAAAAGTGCGCAGGCCGCGAACATCAGTGGCTTCATGCTTCAACTCCCGATTTCGATCTTGCGGTTTGTGCTTCACGGTTTACCGGAGCAAAAAGGCGCGTACACGTTCAAGTCGAATCAACAGAAAACGCCAGCCATGCAAATGCGATCCATTGCCGTTCTAGCCATTCTGGTTTTGGGCGGGGCAATTCTCGCCCGCCCGGTGCCCGCAAGGGCGCAAACACGTATTGAATCCTACCACGGGTCGTGGACCGTGCGCTGCAATCTGCGCGGCAAGCAGGTCGAAGCTTGTGGCGTTTCGAACCGCAAACTGACCGGCCTGGAGGGAGTCCATGTCAAGACAAGAGTCCAGATCTTCATCTACAGGTTCCGGGGGCGGTGGTTCCTACAGTTGGTTACTCCGGGGAATGTCGACAGGGACAAGGGCGTTCGCCTGGAACTGGATGGCCAGTTTGTGACCACAATGCCGATCGTCAAATGCGATATATTTGATCCTTGCCGCGCTCAGCTTCCGTTCACCGCCGCGCTCCAGAAGCGATTCCTGGCTGCGAAGACGGCCAGGTTCGAGTTCGGCACGGAGCGGAGACCTCGTTTCGAGATGACCGTAAAATTGAATGGCCTTGCGGAGGCCATGGAAGCGCTCGCAAGGCGATGACGGTTGCGTTCCTGGCGTTCAGCAGTCCCGGATACGCTGAGCAGCCCCGTCACGTCGCAAAGCACCGAGATTGGCATGTCTGTTGCTTCGAGGATGACGCGCGCAAGACGCGTTGCTATCTGCTCTATTTCAGATTGCCCAGCCTGACTGGCAGAAAAGCCGACAGGTTCGAGTTTGCCTACATCGGCCTCGGGCGCGACGAACTCTCGTTCTTCTGGATGCGACCGAAATATCAGCAATTCCATGGCTTTGGCTGCATATTGAATCTCGAGGTCAAGGTCGACGGCAACGCCTATTCGAAAGAGCAGATCGAATGCTTGCCGGAATTGTGCACGCAGATCGATGTCGGCCCGAAGGTCGACATATTCCGCCTGGGCCGGGTCATGACGCTTCGCCGGATCAATGAAAGGGGAAAACCGTTCTGACGGACGACCAACGTTTCCTTTTCCGGGTTCACCGCCGCCGATCGTGATGCCCGGCGCAGGGAATGCAGGAAGATCAACAAGCCGGCCGAGCCATGGACGCTTTCGGATGCCGGCACGGCAACGACAAAGGTTCCGGTCGGCGCCTACGCGACAGTCAGACACGCACTCGGCGTGACCTGCGACGCAGGCAATCCGGCCGGCGGGGGTGGCGCTTTTCCTGCAGTTGGAGGATCACCCTGATCTCGCGTACGTCGAGTACATCGCCGTCTGGCATGCGTTCGACGGTGAGGGAGAAACCAAGGTCAGGTGGAAGCCGGGCGAATTGAAGGACGGGTCCCGCGGCTTCACGCTGTCAAGCGACGAGGCGCAAGCCCTGCTGAACCGGATGGCGACGGCTGAGAAACCATCGGTTCGGACGACATTGACGAAGGTGACGTTCGACGTCGTCAAGAACCGGGAAATCCTGTCCGGGCTTGTCGATCAGTGTTCGAAATCATGAGCATCCGAGTGCCATGATCCTGCTCGCGGGACTGGCTCCCGCCGACGCCCCAGTTACTCTCCGCCCTCCGACAGCGACAGGTCCTCCAGCCGCTGGCCGAGATGTTCCAGCCGCTCGGCGATCTGGGCGGCAGCTTCTCCGAGGGCCCCGATCTCGGCCTTCAGGAGCCGCACCTCCTGTGCGACAGGCCCGTTGTCGGACGGCGCGGAGCCGCGCCCGACGAGCAGCCAGATCAGGCTGACATTGAGATGGCCGGCCAGCGCGCGGAGCCGGTCGGAGCGCGGTTCTGACGCATCCGTCTCCCATTGAGTCAATGTTGCCGTTCTGATACCGATCCGCCGGGCCAGTTGCGCGGTGCTCAATTGCGCTGCCTCACGCGCCCGTGCAATCCGTTTTCCAAGCGTGTCACTATCCTGCGTCATCTCATTCATATGTCTTGGTTCTCTGGTTTGCCGGTATCGGCTATAGCTGGCCCGATACGTGAATTTGTCTCCCGAATTCATCCAATCCGTCAGGAATCATCAGGAGTAGTTTGAATGACAGAACGGGTTCAGGTCGGAGACCTTCAGGTTGCCCGCGAACTTTACGACTTCGTCAATGACGAAGTCTTGCCCGGCACCGGCATAGATCAGGCCGGGTTCTGGTCAGGGTTCACAGGGATAGTCAATGATCTCGCGCCGCGCAACCGGGAGCTCCTGGAAATCCGCGAACAATTGCAGGCCAAGATCGATGCGTGGCACCGCGAAAATCCCGGATTTCCGTCGGATATCGCCGAATATCGGGCCTTTCTCACCGAAATTGGCTATCTGAAACCGGAGGGCGGGCCGTTTTCCGTCGGCACCAGCAACACCGACCCGGAGATCTCCACCGTCGCCGGGCCGCAGCTCGTGGTGCCGGTGATGAATGCGCGCTATTCGCTGAACGCCGCCAACGCCCGCTGGGGCTCGCTCTACGACGCGCTCTACGGCACCGACGCCATACCGGAGGACGGCGGCGCCGAGCGCTCCGGCGGCTTCAACCCGGCGCGCGGGGCCAAGGTCATCGCCTTCGCCAGGGATTTCCTCGACCAGTCTGCGCCGCTTGCCTCCGGCAAATGGGCCGACGTGACGGGGCTTTTCGTCGATCGCGGGGCGCTTGTCGCGACCCTAGGCGGCGGAGCGCCGACGGGCCTGGCCGACACCGCGCAGTTTGCCGGTCATGTCGGGCCGGCCGACCGGCCGGAGAAGGTGCTGCTCGTCCGCCACGGCCTGCATGCGGAGATCGTCGTCGATCCCTCGCATCCGATCGGCAAGGACGATCCGGCCGGAATCGCCGACGTGGTGCTGGAAGCGGCGCTGACGACGATCATGGACCTTGAGGATTCGATCGCCGCCGTCGACGCCGAGGACAAGGTCGCGGCCTACCGCAACTGGCTCGGCCTGATGAAGGGCGACCTGACGGCTGACTTCGAGAAGGGCGGCCGCAAGATTACGCGCCGGCTCGAGCCCGACCGGACCTACACAGCGCCGGACGGCTCCGAGCTCACCCTGCACGGCCGCAGCCTGATGCTGGTGCGCAATGTCGGCCATCTGATGGACAACGAGGTTGTGCTCGACGGCAACGGCAACGAGGTGCCGGAGGGCATCGTCGACGCCATCGTCACCTCGCTGATCGCGCTGCACGATGTCGGCCCAAACGGCAGCCGCGCCAACAGCCGGGCCGGCTCGGTCTACATCGTCAAGCCGAAGATGCACGGGCCGGACGAGGTGGCGTTTTCCGACGAACTGTTCGCCCGGGTCGAAGACCTGCTCGGCATGGAGCGCTACACGCTCAAGATGGGCATCATGGACGAGGAGCGCCGCACCACGGTGAACCTCAAGGAATGTATCCGCGCCGCCGCCAACCGTGTCGCCTTCATCAATACCGGCTTCCTCGACCGCACCGGCGACGAGATCCACACCTCCATGGAAGCTGGCCCGATGATCCGCAAGGCCGACATGAAGGCGGCCGCCTGGATCCACGCCTATGAGGACTGGAACGTCGATATCGGCCTGGAGTGCGGGCTCGCCGGCAAGGCGCAGATCGGCAAGGGCATGTGGGCGATGCCCGACCTGATGGCGGCTATGCTGGAACAGAAGATCGCCCACCCGAAGGCCGGCGCAAACACCGCCTGGGTGCCGTCGCCGACGGCGGCGACGCTGCACGCCATCCACTATCACCAGGTCGACGTGCATGCGCGCCAGGCCGAGCTGGAGGGCCGCGAACGCGCCAGCCTCGATGACATATTGTCGTTCCCGGTCGCCGAGCGGCCCAACTGGGAGCCGGCGGACGTCCAGGCCGAGCTCGACAACAATGCCCAGGGTATCCTGGGTTATGTCGTGCGCTGGATCGACCAGGGCGTCGGCTGTTCCAAGGTCCCGGACATCAACGATATCGGCCTGATGGAAGACCGCGCCACGCTGCGCATTTCCAGCCAGCACATCGCCAACTGGCTGCATCACGGCGTCACCGGCGAAGAGCGGGTGATGGAGACGATGAAGCGCATGGCGGCGGTCGTCGACGGGCAGAATGCCGGCGACCCCAACTACATCAATATGGCGCCGCACTACATCAGCCTCGC
>DATHRP010000383.1:0-4765 GCA_035465195.1 Afifellaceae bacterium
GTGCCCCAGCGCTCGACGGTCATCACCTCCAGCGTCCTGAGGAAGACCCGTTCGATCAGCAGTCCGATGAAGCCGACGACGAACAGGGCGCCGTAGACGATGTCGGAGTGGAAGAATTCACGGGCCCAGTAGATCCGGTAACCGAGACCGGAGCTCACCGAGACCAGCATTTCGGCGACGATCAGGATGCGCCAGCAGCGCGAGAAGGCGAGCCGGTATCCGCTGATGATCGACGGCAACGCGGCGGGGATCAGCACGCGTGAGAACAGGCCGAAACCTTTCACGCCGAATGCGCGGCCTGCCTTGATCAGGGCCGAATCCACGGTTTTCACGCCGGTCCAGGTGTTCAGCATCACCGTCAGGGCAACCTCGTACATCAGGATACTGGTGATCGCGAGCTCCGTCAGACCGAACCACAACATCGACAGCGGGAACATCGCCGTGCCGGGAATCGCGAGCAGGAAGTTCATCGGCGCTACCAGCGCACGTTCCCAATGCTTGAAATAGCCCATCAGCGCGCCCAGCAGCGTGCCCGCGATGATGCCGATGATAACGCTCTTGAACAGGCGTCCGATCGTGCCTGCGATATCCTCCCAGAGGGTACCGTTTCGAGCCATCTCGAAGATGGCTGCGAAAATGTCCGAGATCGGCGGAAAGATCGCCGCCGGCCAGCCGCTGAAGCGGGCGAACAATTCCCACGCAACGATGATCACGCCAATCGGCGCGAGCATGGTCAGGGTGTTCCAGAACGCCCTGTAGAAGCCCCCGCCGGTGGCAATCTGCTCCGGCGAGGGTGGTGCCGCGAGGCGACCGCTCTCTGCTGCTTCCGTTGTCGCCATTGTCGCCTTCCCCGCTACGGCTGCGCGCTGCGCGCTTTATTTGACGGAAGCCTCGGCCATTTCGCCGTATGACTTGTCTATGATCTTGTCGAGCTCGAGTGCCTTGTCGACACGACCCTGCTTCAGGAGATAGTCGGCCGTGGCCGGCAGGTCGTTCCAGTCGCCGTCAGTGAATGCCACACCGCCGAACCGGTCGACGTCGAACATCATCTGCTTGACTGTCGGCTCGTCGAGGCCGGTTCCCGTGCCTTTCAGATATTCATAGTAGATGCGCAGTGCCTCGTCGGGATTGGCGCTGATGAATTTGTGCGCCTTGGCGTAGGCATTGACGACACCCTGGACCGTTTCCGGATTCGCCGCCAGGTAGTCGGCGGTGGTGGAGAGGATGAAGGGATAGGTGATGCCGGCCATTTCCATGAAATCGCCCGTGCTGAGCACCTCCTTGCCGTAGCCGGATTGAACGATACGCTCCATTGCCGGGTCCCACCCGATTACCGCGTCGAACGTGTCGCCGGAGGCCATCGCGGCCGGCATATCGTTAACCCGGACATTGGTGATTCCGAGATCTTCATCGGTCAGGCCACGCTTTTCGAGCAGCATGGCCACGACCATGTGCATGCCAGTGCCAACCTGCGTGCCGACACGCTTGCCCTTGAAATCCTCGAGCGTCTTGAGGTCCGCATTGGCGTTGGAGGCGATCAGCCGGCCGAAGAAACCGCGTGAAACGACCCCGACGCCCCGCAGAGGCAGGCCTTTGGCGACAGCGGAGAAGAATGCCGTATGCGACGATTCCGCAAACTGAAGCGATCCGCCCGCAAGCGCCTCGATAGCGATGGCCCCGCGGTTGACGGGCTTCAGCTCGACATCGATGCCCTCCTCCGCGAAGAAACCCTTGGCCTGTCCGACAACGGTCGGCACCTGGTTGACGCCGGTCGACATGCCGATGGCGACCTTCTCGGCTGCGAAAGCCGAACCGGTCAGCAGGGTCAGCGCAATTGCGCCTGCAAGTCCTGATCTTTTCAACATTTCTCTTCCTCCCATTTTTCGGATTTTGTCGCGACTTCCGCCGCTTTCAGAATACGTCGGCCGGATGTCGCCAATTGCCGCTTCTTCTCCTCCAGCCCATCGCACAGGAGACTGCCTGCCCGCTTCTTGACAGATCCCGCGACGATGACCGTGTCCACGTTGCCGGTCTCGGACTGGAAAAGTACGGTCTCGTCCGGATTATGACATGGAAAGACGCCAATGTCGCCGCACCGGACGAGAAGGATATCGGCCTGCTTGCCCGGAGCTAGACTGCCGATCTTCCGATCGAGCCCGAGCGCTTTCGCACCTTCGATGGTTGCCCATTCCAGGGCGCGCCGCGCCGGAATCGAAGTCTCCTTGACCTCTTCGCCCCTGGCGTTCGTCTCGGCATTGTCCAGCCCGCGTTGCACCTGCAGGGCAAATCGCGCGGCCTGCAGGACATTGGTGCCGATATTCGATTCCACGTCGATGCCGACGGACGGCTCTATGCCGTGCCTGCGCACGCGCCCGGTGACCGGAAAACCGTGTCCCATCTGCATTTCGACTTCGGGCGTAATGGTGAACGATGCGCCGGCATCGGCATAAAGAGCGACCTCCTCGTCGGTCAGCTTGTTGCCATGAACGACATTGATATGCGGCCCGAGCAGGCCGGCCTTCGCCAATTGCGCGGTCCCGTCGGGCGTGCGGCGATTGGCCATCGTTCGCCCGCCTATGTGCATGCTGGCGATCAGCCCGAATTCCTTCGCGAGTGTAATATCATGGGCGCAGGCTTCGAACCCGGCCAGGTCCGGCCCGCGGATACACATCGCCATCGTGACCAGACCGTCGTCATCCGGCAGGCGCTCGGAGCGGATACGCTTTACCTCTTCCGGCGGGTGAAGATGCTCTTCCGTCGGAACCCCGCCCTCGTTGAGCTTCGGCTTCGGCGTTCCGTGTCCGAACACGGCCCGGATCCCCGATTCCGTCAGGCCATCGATTGCCCGGTCGCTGTGCGCCGGCGTCGGATTGTTGTGACACCAGTCGAAGACGGTGGTCACGCCGGCATTGATCTGGTTGAGAGAACCGACAAGGTTGGCGATGTAGATATCGTCGGGCTCGAAGGTCGTGGCCAGGCCCGCATGCATGGTGCGACCGTATTCGGACAGGGTCCAGTCACCCGCGATGCCCCTGATGCCTGTCTGCCATGTATGCAGGTGCGCATCCACGAGCCCCGGCATGATGATCATGCCGCCGGCATCGATCACATCGGCGCCCGGCTCGTCGATTCCCTTCCCGATGCGCTCGATCCTGTCTCCAACAACCAGAATGTCGGCATTGGCGCTGTCGCCGATCCCAGGATCAAGTGAAAGCAGATAGCCGTTTCTGATCAACAGCTTGCGCAACCGATGTCCGCCCTCCCAAGCGTAATACGCTGATATTATTGCAGACCGCGAAACCGCCGCAGTCAAGCCCATACGCGGTCACCGGGAACCGCACTGTCGTCTCAACCCAAGTCTGACAACGCAGCAACTCGGCAAGACCCCGAAGCCCTTGAGCCCATGGACAGTAATACCGTAATATTTTACAGTGTGCAATGTGCCATTGCGCCGTCAAACGGGCTCCACGCCCGACTGCGGATCATGTACGGTGCTGGAAATCCACTGGGGAGAGACGACGAATGAAGCTCGTGACTTATCACGCTGGCGACGGGGCCAGGCCCGGCATTGTACGCGATGACGAAGTGTTCGACATTGCGGCGCTGGTACCCGGCGCGCCGCCGACGATGCGTTCGATCATCGAGGCGGGCGATCCATTTCTCGCCCGACTGGCCGAGGCATTGAACAACGCCGAAGGCGGCATGCCATTGTCGTCATGCAAGCTGCTGATCCCGGTCGAGGACCCCGGCAAGATCATATGCCTGGGGTTGAATTATGCCGACCACGCGAAGGAAGGCGGCCACGACCTGCCGGAGTATCCCTCGCTGTTCATGCGCACCCGCACATCCCTGATCGCCCATGAAGAACCGCTCGTCCGGCCGAAATGCTCCGAGAAGCTGGACTATGAGGCGGAACTCATGATCGTCGTCGGAAAGCGCTGTCGCCATCTAAACGAGAGCAACGCCCTCGATCCGATCTTCGGCTACACGGTCTTCAACGACGGTTCGGTACGCGACTACCAGCGCAAGACCGCGCAATGGACAGCCGGCAAGAACTTCGACGGCACCGGTCCGTGCGGCCCGTGGATCGTCACCGCCGACGAACTTCCCCCGGGCGCATCCGGCCTGCGCATCCGCTCGATGCTCGGAGACCGCACGCTCCAGGATTCCAACACGTCCCACATGATCTTCAGCGTCGCCCGCACCATGGTGATCCTGAGCGAGATCATGACGCTGGAACCGGGCGACCTGATCGCGACCGGCACCCCGGAAGGCGTCGGCCATCCGCGCAATCCGCCGCTCTGGCTGAAGCCCGGCGACCGCATTAGTATCGATATCGAGAAGATCGGAACGCTGTCGAATCCGGTCGTCGATGAGGCGTAATACCGGCGGCCCGAATTTCGGCTCAGTCCTCCGACAATGGCGCGATCGCGATCACGTCCAGTTCGACCAGCATATGCGGCCACGCGAGTTGGCTGACTGTGAGAAAGGTGTGTGCCGGAAGCGGCAGGCCGGCATAGGCCTCCGACCGGCATTCACCGGCCTTCGACTGGAAGCGCACGTCGGTCACGTAGGTCGTCTGCTTGACGATATCGGCCAGCGTCGCGCCGTGATGCGCCAGGACGGTCCTCAGCTTTTCGTAGGCGTAGCGGCATTGGCCGACAAAATCGTCCGGATGCTGTATCGCACCGTGCACTTCGTGCTCCGCGCCAATCCCGGCAAGGAAGATCATCCTGCCCGGCCCCGTAACCGTCACGACTTCCGA
>DATHRP010000384.1:0-5048 GCA_035465195.1 Afifellaceae bacterium
AGGTGGGCGAGCATCCTCTGCAAGCAGCAACACGCCGCATTATTTCGCTGTCGGTAATGAGACCAATGACCTTCCGATCGTCGTCACATACGACGACGACATCAATATGCTGATCGGCCAACAACGCCGCAGCTTCCGCCATTTTGGCTTCGACTCCGACGGTCGCAACCGGACCCCTTCCATTTTTGAGTAGGTTTTTGATCAACATGTCCACTCTCCCGCTTGCACCTAATGCCCGCGTCGAGCGTTTTGCTTTATATGGGATTTTTGACCCCGCCATACAAGGGTTCGATGGGAACATCGCGCGTCGCCTTACAGTCGATAGTGGCATATCGCATGGAGCGAATGTGATCGCCGTGCTGATCTTCGATAGCCCACGGTTCAGCCCCGTTTCAGGTAGCCTGGACCAAACCGAAGCTGTCGCCCCTGTCACCAACAAAAATGTGCTCGCCCAACTCCGAAGATGCGGGATCAAGTCGCCGGGTGACATGCAATGGAAGAGCCATGGAGGGGTCATACTCCTCCGACTCCCCGTCAACCGGCCGAAGCCAACCACCGCGTACTGAATTGATTCAGCAAAATAGCCGGCCGCGTGGCCATGAATGCACCTCGCATTGTGCTGATGAGCCCCTGCAATAGCGTTCTCATTGCTGACAATGCCTGATGTTGGCAGTGCGCCCCGAAAGCGCGGATCAACAGTGGAGGAGAGTTCCGCAAGGATAGAATTCAATAGAGCCGATAGCCGACGAACGGGTTGGCGGGGTAAATTGCCGATTCCCAAAGGTCCGGAATTGGCACGTTTTCACCGTTCCAGAATATATCGGACAGCGGCACAAATGGCCGAACATCGGACATTTCGCTCGATAGCTGCAAAGTGACCTGTTCATGAGCACACGACCTGGCTATGTTCGGGTTGTCGTCCCTTCTGGGTCGGAAAGTCGGCAATTGGCCTGCCAGGCCATTCCCTGATTTCCGTCCGGAAATTCCCTGTTTTCAGTCTGCGAATTCCCTGTTTTCTCGACGGGTATTTTTGCGCAAATGACTGGAATCGCGGGGATAATCCGGCGAGAGCCGGCTATTTCAGGGTCGGTGATTCGGGATTTTCCCTGTTCTTTCCCTGTTCTTAGCCCGCAAACCGCGCGCGGCGGGCCGGTTCAGCTGCCGCCGGAAGCGCCGGCTGTGGCCTCCGGAATGTAATAGAGGTCGATCGACTTGCCGACGCGCGCAACGGGCCGATAATCGGCCAGCCAGGCATAGCCCTCATGGTTCCAGGCGTGCTGGAACAGGCTGACGGCGACCCATCCGGTGACCGGCCTGCCGGGCGGCAGCGCCTTGTAGCCCGCGATGCCGTGGCGGACCGGATCTGCGCTGCCGCTGTAGTCCAGGCTGATGGACGTCACGTCCCGTGCCCGCAGCTCGGCGGCGAGCCGCTCAAGGTCCTGCCCCCAGTCCAGGTCGCCGTTGATCAGGATGCGCTCCGGGTGCCTGCCGGCGAGCAGGTTGAAATAGACAAGCTGGTCGGGATGCGCATGGACGCTTGCCGCGAATTGCCATGCCGTCATCACCAGCGCACCTGCCAGAGCCGCGACGCGGAACCGGACCAGGCTGCAGATCCGGAACAGGCAGTAGCCGGCGCCGATGGCCAGCAGCGGATAGACGATCAGGATATGCCGGACGCCGATATTGATGCTGCTGGTGAGCGACACGAACGTCATGATCGCGGCGAACATCAGCGCCGGCGCCGCGACGGCGTAATCGGCGTTGCGGAGGGCAGTCCGGATCATCATGACGAAGCCCGCCAGGCCGAGGCCGAGCAGAGGCAGGGGGGTGCGCACCATGAGGCCGACCAGATAGTAGTGCGGCCATCCGCCGGGACCGGCCTCGCCGAGAAAGAAGCTCGGATGGCCGACCCTGGCGAAACCCGCCATCTGCATCAGGCCGACCGGAACCCGCTTCAAGAACGCCGGGAAGATTTCGGCATGGGCGATCACCTGTATCAGCCCGGCCGGCGCCGTTTCCGGATCTGAATCGACCAGCGGCGTCAGCCGGAAGCCGTAGCTGGCCCAGGCGACGAGGAGCCCGGCGCCGATCAGCAGGCGCAGGTGCGTGAAGTGATTGCCCGCCAGGAATGCGTCTGCAGCCTTGTGCCGCCGCGCCAGCCAGAAGCGCCAGGCCAGGATCGCGGCGAAGGTAACGACGAGGAAGGCCAGGGCGGAGAATTTTGACAGGATGGCGGCAGCCGAGAACAGGCCGAGCCAGACCGAGTTGTTGCGGTCCGGTTCGTCGAGCCAGTTGAGAAATGCGTAAAGCGCCAGCAGGCCGAACGCGACGGGCGCTGTGTCGAGGGTGGCGACGGCGGCGTTGCCGATCAGGATAGGCGTTGTGGCGGTGAAAAAGACGGAGCAGGCGGCGACCTCCGCGCCGAACGACCGCCTTGCGATCAGCCAGGTCGCCAGTAGCATCAGCAGGAAGAACGGCAGGTTGCCGAGCCGGGCGGCGGTCAGGATCTGCCAGTAATCGCCGGTCTCGTAGAGGATGCGGTTCCCCTCGGTGAAGAACAGGCCGAGATTTTCCCGCTTTGAATCCGCGCCGAGCAGCCACGGGCCGAGGCCGAGGGCGATCCGGGCGATCGGCGGATGCTTGGGCTCGGTATCGTAGGTGCCGGCATCCAGCAGTTCGACCCCGGCGGCGATATGGGCGCCTTCGTCAGAGGTGTGATTGTATGTCCGATAGGTGCCGAAGATGGCGGCCAGCGAATAGACGAGCGAAACGGCCAGCAGTAGCGGGATCGCTACGCCGCGCAGGGATGTTGGTCTCGCAACGGGGACCGTCGTGTCGCTCATCCAGGCCTCGCACCGGACATAGATCGGCCGGGACGGCGAAACGCCCGGCTTTTGGCGGTTCTAGGCAGAAAAGCATACGAATTGGTTACCCTGCGGTATCGGTCCGATGCCGGACCGCGCGGGCGTAGCCGCCGTTCAGCGCTGCTCGGTCCGCCAGTCCGGGTGGATCCGGGGCTGCAGGTTCGAGGGCGCGAGGCGCGGCCGGACGAGGATATGGTCGGCGGCCTTCTCGCCGACCATGATCGATGGGCTGTTCAGGTTGCCGTTGGTGATCTCCGGAAAGACCGATGAGTCCACGACGCGAAGCCCGTCGACGCCGATCACCCGGCAATCGGGATCGACGACGGCGTTGCTATCGTCGGCTGCCCCCATGCGGCAGGTGCCGCAGGGATGATAGGCGCTTTCCACGTGCTCACGGACGAAATCGTCAAGCGCTTCGTCCGACTGCGCACCGTCGCCAGGAGCGATCTCGGCTCCGCGGTACGGGTCGAAGGCGGGCTGGGCGAAGATCTCCCGCGTGAGGCGGATCGCGGTCCTGAAATCGATCCAGTCCTGTTCCTCCGACATGTAGTTGAACCGAATCGCCGGTGCCTGGTCCGGGTCCGGCCCGGAAAGCCTGACGGTGCCCCGCGACGGCGAGCGCATGGGGCCGATATGGACCTGGAAACCGTGCGACTTCGCGGCCGCCCGGCCGTCGTAGCGAATGGCGACCGGCAGGAAATGCATCTGCAGGTCGGGGAACTCGACGCCGGCGCGCGAGCGGATGAAGGCGCAGGATTCAAAATGGTTGGTCGCGCCGAGCCCGGTCCCGGTGGTCAGCCACTGCAGACCGATCTGCGCGCGCGAGAGCAGGCCGAGCCTCGAATAGAGCGTGATCGGCTGGATGCAGGCCTGCTGGACGTAGACTTCCAGGTGGTCCTGCAGGTTGCCGCCGACGCCCGGCCGGTCGGCCCGAACGTCGATACCGTTTTCCTTCAGATGCGCGGCAGGTCCGATCCCCGAATGCATCAGCAGCTTCGGCGAATTGATGGCGGAGGCGGCGATGATCACCTCGCGCCGCGCCTTGACGGTCTGTTCTCCGGAGCCGTTGCGGACGATCACGCCGGTGGCGCGGTTGCCGTCGAAGATCACACGCTCGACAAGCGCCCGGGTCATCAGTTCGACGTTCGGGCGTTTCAACGCAGGCTTCAGGTAGGCGTTGGCCGCGGACCAGCGGCGGCCGCGCCAGACCGTCATCTCCATGTCGCCGAAGCCTTCCTGGCACGATCCGTTATAATCTTCCGTCAGACCGTAGCCGGCCTGCGCTCCTGCCTGCTTGAAGGCCCGGTAAAGCGGATTGATGCGCCGGCCGCGGGTGACATGGAGCGGGCCGTCGGTGCCGCGCCAGCCGGCCTCGCCGCCGTGGCTCGTCTCCATCCGCTTGAAATAGGGCAGCACATCGGCGAACCGCCAGCCGCTGGCGCCGGCGTCGCCCCAGCGCTCGAAATCGAGCGCGTGGCCGCGGACATAGACCATGCCGTTGATCGACGACGAGCCGCCGACCACCTTGCCGCGCGGGCAGGCAAGTTGTCGCCCGCCGAGGTGCGGCTCCGGTTCAGTTCGGAAGCCCCAATCGTATGTCCTGGTGTTCATCGGGATCGAGAAGGCCGCCGGCATCTGGATGAACGGGCCGGCATCCGTGCCGCCATATTCCAGCACGAGGACCGAATTTCTGCCGTCCTCCGAGAGCCGGTAGGCGAGGGCGCAGCCGGCCGAACCGGCGCCGACGATGATGAAATCGGCCTCACGCATCGCGGCGGCTGACGGCGCTGAAGATGGCTGTCTCGACAAGTTGCGCCGCGCTGGACGGGTTCGGCGTTTCGCCGGCCAGTGAGCGGCGGATCCACACGCCGTCGATCAGCGATGCCGCCATCTCGGCGATGTCGACGGCCCGGTCGCGGCTGACCAGGTCCTGCAGGGCATGGAGCAGGTTGCTCTCCAGCCGGCGCTGGTAGATACGCAGCAGGCGGCGGGCTTCCTCGTCGGTCTGTGCCTCGACATAGAAGGCGAGCCAGGCGGAAATAACCGAGGGTCGAAACTGGCAAGCGGAAAAGTTGCCCTCGACGATGGCGCGGATGCGGTCCTGCGGGGTTTCCGCCGCCGACAGCCGCTGCTGGATCTCGTCGCCGAGCTCGCTCAGGAGATGCCGCATCGTCGCGATGAGCA
>DATHRP010000385.1:0-4242 GCA_035465195.1 Afifellaceae bacterium
CAACCGAGGCCGGCACTGCAGCGGCGATCGCCGCTGTCCATGACGGCGCAAAAGAGGCCGACGTCGCGGCCGAATGCATTGCCGCAATGACCCGTGCCGGCGGCACGCCGCCGGGCTTCGGGCCATTCATCCGGCCGGAACGGCGGATCGCCGAAGAGCATACGTCGTGGGGCGACGGGACCTATCGGGCGGGTGAACGCGTGTTTATGGAGGTTGCCGGTTGCGTCGCGCGTTACAACGCTCCACAGGGACGGCTGATCCATGTCGGGTCGATCTCGGACGAAGACGCCGCCATGGCGGAAATCGCCAAGAGCGGATTTGCCGCGATCCTCGCGGCGCTCAGGCCG
This sequence comes from Afifellaceae bacterium, assembly GCA_035465195.1. Lineage (GTDB taxonomy): Bacteria > Pseudomonadota > Alphaproteobacteria > Rhizobiales > Afifellaceae > CAMYKZ01. Next base: position 348 of record DATHRP010000385.1, read on the forward strand.
GGGGCGTTGGCGCGCGATATCTACGATGCCTGGCAGACCGTCGTCGTCGAGGCCGGCATGCCGCATTACCGCCGGCACCATTGCGGCTATCTGGTCGGCATCGGATTTCCGCCGTCATGGACCGGCGGCAACCGGGTGACCGGCCTGCGCCACGATTCCGATCTCGCGATCCAGGAAGGCATGACCTTCCACGCCATGTCGTGGTTCACCGAAACCGGGCGCGGCGATTTCTTCGTTTCCAACACCGTCCTCCTCGGGCCTTCGGGCGCCGAGGTTCTGACCAAGACTCCGTTCGGCCCGACCATCACCTGAGGACCTGCCATGCTGACCAATGACCATCTCGACCAGTGGGACCGGGAGAATTTCTTCCACCCCTCCACCCATCTCGCGCAGCATGCGCGCGGCGAGGCGCCGAACCGGATCGTCACCGGCGGCTCCGGCGTCTTCATCGAGGACCGTGACGGCAACCGCCTGCTCGACGGTTTCGCCGGGCTCTATTGCGTCAATGTCGGATACGGGCGGCGCGAGATCGCCGATGCTATCGCCGAACAGGCGCGGGAGTTGGCCTATTACCATGCCTATGTCGGCCACGGCACCGAGGCCTCCATCACGCTGGCGAAGATGGTGGTCGAGCGGATGCCGGCGAACATGTCGAAGGTCTATTTCGGCCTCGGCGGCTCGGACGCCAACGAAACCAACATCAAGCTGGTCTGGTACTACAACAACGTGCTTGGCCGGCCGGAGAAGAAGAAGATCGTCTCGCGCTGGCGCGGCTATCACGGCTCCGGCCTGATGACCGGCTCGCTGACAGGACTGGAGCTGTTTCACAAGACATTCGACCTGCCGCTGGCGCAGGTCCTGCACACCGAGGCACCGTACTATTTCCGACGGCCGGATATCGAGATGAGCGAAGCGGATTTCATGGCCCATTGCACCGGCGAACTGGAAAAGCTGATCGAGCGGGAGGGCGCCGACACGATCGCCGCCTTCATCGGCGAACCGGTGCTCGGCACGGGCGGCATCGTGCCGCCGCCGCCCGGCTATTGGGAGGCCATCCAGGCGGTTCTGAAAAAGCACGACATCCTGCTCATTGCCGACGAGGTCGTCACCGGCTTCGGGCGGCTCGGCACGATGTCGGGATCGGCACATTACGGCATCGATGCCGACATTATCACCATCGCCAAGGGACTGACCTCAGCCTATGCGCCGCTGTCCGGCTCCGTGGTCTCCGAAAAGGTCTGGCGCGTGCTCGAACAGGGCACCGACGAGTATGGCCCGATCGGTCACGGCTGGACCTACTCAGCGCATCCGATTGGCGCTGCCGCAGGCATTGCGAACCTGAAGCTGATCGACGACCTCGATCTCGTCTCCAATGCCGCGGAAACCGGCGCCTACCTGAGAGGCGCCATGACCGACGCCCTGGCCGGCCACGCCCATGTCGGCGATGTCCGTGGCGAAGGCATGCTGTGCGCAGTGGAATTCGTGGATGACAAGGAGAGCCGCTCCTTCTTCGATCCGGGCAGGAAGGTCGGACCTGCCGTTGCGGCAGCGCTTCTCAAACGGGGCGTTATCGCCCGCGCGATGCCGCAGGGCGACATACTCGGCTTCGCGCCGCCCCTGTGCTTGTCGAGAGCCGAGGCGGATACCATCGTCGCGGCGACACGCGCTGCCATGGACGATGTCTTCGGCTAGGTCCGCGGCGGACCTCCACAAGCCTCCCGACGCTGGAATTTACCAAGAAAGTTGGCCTTTCGGCTGACTTGCGTCGCGCGGCCCCTTGACGCATTACTTTTGTCCGTTTGGAGTGACAATCGTTGCCTCGGGGTAGCACACTCCGATCGAATTTTTGCAAGCAACCTCAAAACGGGAGGAAACCATATGAGGAAATTTGCGTCCGCCGCCATCGGCGCTCTACTCGCCATGACGACCACAGCCCTGGCCGAACGCTACGTCATGGTCACCCATACGCAGGGCACCGATCCGTTCTGGCCGGTCGTCGAAAAGGGCGCGAAGGACGCCGCGTCGGCGCTTGGCGTCGATCTCGAATACAATTACGCACCCTCGGGCGACATGGCCGACATGGCGAAGCTGATCGAGGCCGCCACGGCAACGCAACCCGACGGCCTGATCGTCTCGCTGCCCGACGCCGACGCGCTCGGCAACGCCATTCGTGCAGCGGCAGACGCCGGCATTCCGGTCGTGACCATCAATTCGGGCCTGGAATCCTCCAAGGATGTGGGCGCGCTCATGCATATCGGCCAGCCCGAGCGTCTCGCCGGCGCGGCTGCGGGCGAACGTGCCAAGGCCGAAGGCGTGACCAAGGGGCTTTGCCTGAACCAGGAGGCCTTCAACACCGCGCTCGTCGATCGCTGCACCGGGTATTTCGATTCCCTGGGCGCCGAACTCAACCAGATCGACGTCTCGAATGACGTTGCCCAGATCAAGACCCGGACCGCCGCGGCGCTCCAGGCAGACGCCGACATCGACGGAGTGCTGGCGGTCGGGCCGCATGTCTGCGAAGCCGCGGCCGAGGCCGTCGAAGAGGTGGGCGCCGAGGTGCACCTGTCCTGTTTCGACATGACGCCGGGTGTGATCAACCTGATCAAGGAAGGCAAGGTGAAGTACACGATAGACCAGCAGCAGCGACTGCAGGGCTATATGCCGGTCGTCGTGCTGCATCTTTACAACACCAATGCCGGCATGCTGCCGGGCGCAAACATCCCCTCCGGCCCGGGTTTCGTCGACTCCTCGAACGCGGCGGCGGTCGAGGAACAGGCCGGCGTCAATCGCTGACGCGCGCCCGGCCGCGCCGCTTCGAGGGCGCTCGCTCAGCGCGGGGGCGGATCAACGCCCCCGCGCCAAGAACGTTTTCAAGGGGGTGGATTAATGGCCGATCGGACAGAGTCGGACCGGCTGGTTCGCGAAAGCACGCTGGCGCAGCTCATTCGCCGACCTGAGGCGGGTTCCTTCGTGGTCATGGTGGTGGTTGTCGCGCTGATCGCCATCGCCTCGAACGGACAGGCGTTCAACGCGCTCGGCATCAAGAACAACTTCTCCATCATCGCGCAGTTCGGGATTATCGCGACCGGCGCAGCGCTCCTGATGATCGCGGGCGAGTTCGATCTCTCGATCGGATCGATGATCGGTTTCGCCGGCATGTCGATGGCGATGTTGCTGAAATGGGGCTTGCCATTCGGCCTGGGCGAGGCGGGGCCGATTTCGGCCTTTTTCATTACGCTCGCCATGACGCTTTCGATCGGCTGCCTGATCGGCAATATCGTCGTCCGCTCGGGCCTGTCCAGCTTCATCGTGACGCTGGCGTTTCTGTTTTTTCTGCGCGGCCTCACCGAGGTCTGCTTCCGGTTGATCAACCAGTCGACGCAGATTTCCGGACTGCCGGATTTCAAGGAGGACAGCTTGTTTGCGCGGCTCTTCGGCGGCGAGAGCTTCGGGTTCCTCTACGATCTCGCATTCCAGTTCGGCTTCAACATCAACCGGCGGGGCGAGCAGTGGGTCACCGGTCTGGACGCCCGGATGGTCTGGTGGATCGTGATCGCGCTCGTGGCCTACGTCGTCCTCTCTCGGACCCAGTTCGGCAACTGGATCTACGCCACCGGAGACGACAAGGAGAGCGCCCGGGCGAACGGCGTGCCGATCAAGCGGGTGAAGATTGGGCTGTTCATGTTCACCGCCTTCTGCGCGACGATTTTCGCCGCCTGCCAAGTGTTCGACACCAACACGGCCGACGCCGCCAAGGGCAACCTTAAGGAACTTGAGGCCATCGCGATCGCGGTGGTGGGCGGGACATTGATGACGGGCGGCTTCGGCTCCGTCATCGGCGTCGCCTTCGGCGCTGTCACTTTCGGACTGGTCGCAAACGCGGTGTTCTATATTG
>DATHRP010000386.1:0-1624 GCA_035465195.1 Afifellaceae bacterium
CGGGCGCACACACCGCCCTCCTCAAATCAGGATGACGAGCCATGCTGCAGGCGGATGCGTCCGTTGCGGGCCCGGATCGGCTTTCGCCGGATGCCGGCATCAGTTGGGGCGGAGAGATCCGCGCCACGCTGGCGCTTGCCTGGCCGTTGGTCATCGCGCAACTCGCCACCATGGCTATCCACACCACCGACGTGATCATGGTCGGCTGGCTCGGCCCGACCCAACTTGCCGCCGGCACGCTGGCGACGGCCTTGATCTATCCGTTCCTGATGTTCGGCACCGGCGTGGTGACGGCCGTCTCGCCGATGATCGCGCAGGCGATCGGGGCGCGGCAGTACCGCTCGGTGCGGCGCACGACCCGGCAGGGCCTGTGGATGGCGCTCGCCCTCGCCGCGTTGCTGATCCCGATCGTCCTGCAGGCGGAGCATATTTTCCTGCAGGTTGGCCAGGCACCGGACACGGCCGCGCTCTCGCAGTCGTACATCGATTTCGCCGTCTGGCTTTTCGTGCCGGCGCTGCTGTTCATGGCGCTGCGCGGGCTGGTCGCGGCGCACGGCCTGACGTCGGTCGTTCTCTGGGTGACGCTGATTGCAATCGTCCTCAACGCGCTCGGCAATTACGCGCTGATGTTCGGCAATTTCGGTCTTCCGCGCCTGGAGCTGAGAGGCGCCGGCATCACGACGAGCCTGGTGCATGTAGCCATGTTCGCCATGCTGCTCGGATATGCCGTCAGCCACCGCCGGCTGAAGCGTTACTCCATCCTCGCGCGGTTCTGGAAGCCTGACTCGCAGCGGTTCTTCGCCATATTGCGCCTCGGCGCGCCCATCGGACTGATGATGGCGGCGGAAGTCGGCATGTTCACCGCCGCGGCCATGCTGATGGGCTGGCTCGGCACCGACCAACTCGCCGCCCACGCGGTGGCGCTGCAGCTCGCCGCGCTGTCCTTCATGGTGCCGCTCGGCATCAGCCACGCGGCGACGATCCGCGTCGGCATCGCCCACGGCGCCGGCCACGGGCCCGATATCGCCAAGGCCGGGTGGACGGCGATCGCGCTCGCCTGCGGTTTCATGGCGTTCGCGGCGCTCCTGTTCATCTCCCTCCCCGGCCCGCTGATCCACCTGTTCTTCGATGCCCGGCAGCCGGAGAACGCGGCGCCGATCGCACTTGCCGTCGGCTACCTGTCGATCGCCGCCTTATTCCAACTCGTCGACGGGGCGCAGGTCTCCGCGGCCGCGGCGCTACGCGGCATCAGCGACACCACGATGCCGATGGTGATGGCATTGGTCGGCTACTGGGTCTGCGGCCTGCCGATGGCCTGGCTGCTCGGCTTTCCCGCGGGCCTGGAAGGGATCGGCATCTGGCTCGGCCTGGCCTTCGGGCTTGCAGTCACGGCGGTGACCCTGACCGTCCGCTTCATGATGAGAGAGCGTTTCGGACTTGTCGGTTGACGGGCCTCGGGCCGCACTCATTCAACGGGATACGGACCGTCGCGGAAAACTTCCGAGTGATAGCCCTTGATGCCGACAATGCGCGACAGGTCGCTTCCGATCGGTCGGCCCGCGCCGATCTGGCCGAGGATTTTCGCGAAATCGTATTTCGGCTGCCAACCGAGTTCCCGTCGCGC
>DATHRP010000387.1:0-7219 GCA_035465195.1 Afifellaceae bacterium
CGGCCCGGCGGCGCCCATCCGCGCAATTGCACGCGCCCTATTTCGCCGTCAGGTTCCGGCACATGCCGGCCATCAGCTTAAGGGCCGACTGGGTGTCGGGATCGAACATCAGCCTGACCGCCCCGCCGATGCCGCCCTTCGGCCTTGCCGCCGAGCGGGCGTCCTCGCTCGCCTGGCTCACCGCCTGCAGGGTGCGCGTCAGCGCCTCCTGGATGTCCTCGCGCTCGAGGATCGAGACGATCCGCATGAAGCCGTCGGACCGGGTCAGGCGGTCGACTAGCGGATTCGAAAGAAGAGCAGAAAATGAGCCAGTTGGTGCAAGGGCTGAGTGACGCGGAGATGATGGATATCGCCGCCTATTTCGAAGCGCAGAAAAGATATTGATGAATGGCCTTTCTGGTTAGGGAGAGTCCGCAACGGGTCAGAAGCGGACATTCAAGGTTGGTATGGCCGAGGTCCGCTTTGCGCCCAAAGCCGACACTGCCACATACTCAGGTCTCCTACCGCCCCTCACCCCAGCTCGAACGTCGTGATCCCGTAAATCGATTGTAGCGGCAGGTCCGGCGCCTCGCCCTTGTACATCCGTGCCGTCTCGAACACCGGCTGCATGCCGTGGCTTTCGGCAAGGGCAGCCGCCGCCTCGTTAGGCACCGGCACGTCGAGGATGATCTGCCGGCCGGGTCGGGTTGCAGCCAGCGCGCGGAACAGGGTCAGCGCGCCCACCTCGTCGTCGGCGAAGAGCGGGCCGATCTTGCTGCCTTCGATACAGTCGCGGATGACGCCGTATCCCCGCACAGTGCCCTTGTCGACCAGAGCGAGACCCTGGCGGCTCGCGGCGCCGAACAGCCAGCTCTGCAGGAACGCCTCACGCTCAGCCGGGAAGTGACGGCGATCGTAGGCTGCGATGGCCGGCAACAAGTCCCTGCCGATCGCGACGATCCCCCTCGCCGCGCCCCCGGCATCCACCCTGCCCTGGTAGCGCATATTGGCGTGGGCGTATTCGAAGCCGGATTTGCGGTAATTGTCCTGCTGCGCGACGACTCCGTCGAGGCCGACCGTGCGAGCGCCGAGATAATCCATGCCCGCCTGCCAGATCGTCCAGCCGATCCCTTTGCCGCGATGCTTGGGATGGCAGATGTAGAAGCCGAGAAAACCGAAGCTTTCGTCGTAGCGCACGACCGATATGCATGCCGCCGGCATGCCGCCGATCTCGGCGACCAGGAACCCCTGCGGATCGGCAGCATGGAAGGCGGCCGCGTCATCCAGGCCCGGATTCCAGCCCTCCGCGGCAGCCCATTTGACCATGTAATCGAGGTCGATACGGGTTGCCGTATGAATTACGGGTTCTGTGTTCATTTGTCGTCCCGGCACAACCCAGCTTTACGTTGCATATCTGATGCACTCTGACGCCGCGGCAAGGTCTGTCAGACGAGACCCTTTCCGGCATCGGAGCCGAACCGGCTCTGCCGCCGCCGCATCCACCAGGCGACGCCGAGGAAGACCAGGATGATCGACAGCGAAAATGCCGTGGTCAGCGTGCCCAGCGCATAGAGCACCGGCGTGGTGACGTTTGTGGTCATTCCGAAGATTTCCAGCGGCAGCGTGTTGTAGGAGCCGGAGGTCAACAACGTGCGGGCGAATTCGTCGTAGGACAGCGTGAAGCCGAACAGCGCGATGCCGATCAGGCTCGGCGCGATGATCGGCAGCACCACGTGGCGGATCGTCTGCCAGTTGCTGGCGCCCTGGTCGCGCGCCGCCTCCTCATAGGAGCGGTCGAACCGGTTGAAGACAGCGAACATGATCAGAAGACCGAACGGCAAGGTCCATGTCAGCTGCGCGCCGAGACCGGAAGTCGACCAGTGCACGTCGAGGCCGACAATGTTGAAGATCAGACCGACCCCGAGCGAGATCAGGATCGACGGGATGATGAGGCTGGTGATCGTCAGGTAGAAGACGAAGGTCGCGCCGCGGAACGGCTTTCGGAACGCCAACCCGGCCATCACCGAGATGACCAGCGTCAGCACCATGACGGTGAGCCCGAGCACAAGCGAGCGCGAGAAAGAGCCCCAGAAGTCGCCGACCGCCTGCTGTTCGAACAGGTCGAAGAACCAGTGGAACGACCAGCCGTTCATCGGGAAGGTCAGCCCGCCGTTCGGCCCCTGGAAGGAGAGGATGCCGATGGTGATGATCGGGCCGTAGAGGAACAGCACGAAGAGCGCGAAGAACGCGGCGAGGACATAGAAGGAGCAGCTGCGCGTCTCGCCCATGCTACAGTTCCTTGCGGATATCGACGAGCCGCATCATGACCGCGATCATGATCAGCACGGTGAGCAGCAGCACCACGGCGCTCGCGGCCGCGGCCGGATATTGCAGGAGCGCAATCTCGTTCTGGATGATCCGGCCGACCGACGCGCTCTGCGAGCCCGACATGAAGCGAACGGTGATGAAATCACCCATCACCAGCGTCACCACGAAGATCGAGCCGATCATCAGGCCGGGCTTGGAGAGCGGCAGGATGACCTGCGTCAGAACCTGGTAACCGGACGCGCCCTGGTCGCGCGCCGCCTCGATCAGCGATCTGTCGATCCGCATCATGGTGTTGAAGATCGGGACCACCATGAACAGCGAATAGAGGTGGACGAAGGCGAGGATCACCGCGAAGTCGGAGAACAGCAGGAATTCCAGCGGCCGGTCGATGAGGCCGAGCGAGATCAGCGTATTGTTGGCAAGCCCGTTGCGCCCCAGGAACGGGATCCAGGAGATCATGCGGATTATATTCGACGTCCAGAACGGGATCGTGCAGAGCAGGAACAGCGCAATCTGCCAGGTCAGGCTGCGGACGTGGAAGGCCAGGAAATAGGCCACCGTGAAGCCGATCGCCGCGGTGAAGACCCACGCGAGCACGACATATTTCAACGTCTTCAGGTAGGTCTGGTAGGTGACGTTCGCCGTCAGCAGGTAGGCGTAATTGTCGAAGGTGAAGTCCGGATAGAAGGCGAACTCGTTGAAGCCCCAGAAGCTCACCATCACGATGGTGGCGATCGGCAGAACCAGGAACAGCCCGAGCACGGCCATCAGCGGGCTGATCTGCAGCCAGGCGGAGAGATTTATGCGGCTTGTTGCGGCGTCTGCGCTCATTCGGGTCTTCGCTCGAATGGTCTGGCGGCCCCGGCCCGTCCGGGCCGGGGCCATAATTCAATGCACGTTCAGGCGGCGATGAACTCGTTCCATTTGCGGACCATGTAGATGTTCTCGTCCATGACCGCGTTCCAGCAGGCGACGGCGCCCATCCGGTCGTAGAACGAGCCGCCGTCGCGCACCGCGCCGGCCTTTTCCATCACCTTGCCCTGCGGGTTCTTGATGTCGCCCTCGGCCGTCTTGCCCTCGAACCAGAAGCCCCATTCGTCCGCGCTCATGAAGTCCTTGGAGGTCTCCGGCACGGCGGAATAGTAGCCCTGGCGCATCAGGAAGCCGCCGACCCAGCCGGACAGGTACCAGTTGATGTACTCGTAGGCCGCCTCGAGCTCGAGGCCGGACAGATTGGCCGAAAGGCCGAGACCGCCGCCCCACGACCGGTAGCCTTCCTTGAGCGGCTGGTAGACGCACGGAATGCCCTTGGAACGGACGGCGGTGATCGCCGGCGACCACATGGACTGGATGACCACCTCGCCGGAGGCCATCAGGTTAACGCTCTCGTCGAAGCTTTTCCAGAAGGCGCGGAACTGGCCGTTCTGCTTGGCCTCGGTGAGGATCGCCATGGTCTTGTCGATCTCTTCCCTGGTCATGTTGCCCTTGTCGCCATAGGTGACCTCGCCCATCGCCTCGCAGACCATGGCGGCATCCATGATGCCGATCGAGGAAATGTCGAGGATTGACGCTTTGCCCTTGAATTCCGGGTTCAACAGCTCCGCCCAGGTCTCGATCGGCCGGCCGATCAGGTCCGGTCGGATGCCCAGCGTGTCGGCGTTGTAAATGGTCGGGATCAGCGTCATCCAGCCGGTCTCGTGGTCGGCGAACGTCTTGCCGTCGACGCCTTCCACGAAGCCCACGGTATGCGGCGCGGTGCCCTGCGCGATCGTCGATTCCGGCGTCAGCTTGCCGTCCTTGAAGATGCCAACGATCTTGTCGTAGTTGGCGATCTTCGAGGTATCCATGGCTTGCAGGTTGCCGGCGCCCCAGACCTTCTTGCAAATCCAGTACTCGATGTCGGCGATGTCGAAGCTCTTCGGCTGTGTCGCCGCGCGCTGTGCCACACTGTCGGAATCGAGAGCGGTCATTTCGAGCGTGAAGCCGAGGTCCTCCTTCACCTTCGCCGCGACCTCGTTGAGGTTCGACACGCCGGTTCCGAACTGGCGGAGCGTCACGTCCTTGATGTTCTGCGCCCAGACTGTCGGAAACCCTGCGATCGCGCCGCTGCCCGCGGCAACGCCGACCGCCGCCGCGGAGCCCTTGAGCACGCTCCGCCGGCTGAGGCCGGCTGTCTTCTTCTTCTCGGTCATTTCTTTCTCCTTCCGGTTTGACTAGTGGAATTGCCGCTCTTCGGTGAGCCGGTGTGCGTCCTCCGGCCGCCAGCCGACTTCGAGGCTCTCGCCGACGGCGAGGCCCTGCTGGAAAAACTCGTCTTCCGGCAGCACGGCCGTCAGTTCGCCGGCCTTTTCCGACTGCAGGGACAGCGAGACGTGCGCGCCCTGATATTCGATGTCGCTGACCGTGGCCGGGATGGCCGAACCGTTCATCCCGCCGGACGCCGCCTTGACGAGGCGAAGCTGGTCGGCCCGCACGGTGATCGGACCCTCGTCGGTCGGGATGATGTTGTGGCCGCCGATGAAGCGGGCGACGAACTCAGTCTGCGGCCGGTTGAAAACGTCGCGCGCCGGCCCCGCCTGCTCGATCCGGCCCCGGTTCATGACGACGATCAGGTCAGCCAGCGCCAGCGCTTCCGACTGGCTGTGGGTGACGTGCACGAAGCTGATGCCGAGCTCGCGCTGGAAGCGCTTCAACTCGCCGTGCATGCGCACGCGCAGGAACGGGTCGAGTGCGGAGAGCGGTTCGTCGAGCAGCAGGATCGACGGATCGGTGATCATCGCCCGCGCCAGCGCCACGCGCTGCTGCTGGCCGCCGGAAAGCTGTGACGGGCGGCGCTCCGCATAGTCTGCCATGTCGACGAGTTCGAGCAGTTCCTGTGCCCGGATCAGCCGCGACTGCCGGTCGACGTTCTTCATCTTCAGCGAGAAGGCGACGTTGTCGATGACGCTCAAATGCGGGAACAGCGCGTAGTTCTGGAACATCATCGCCGTGCCGCGGCGCGCCGGCGGCAGGTCATTGACGACCTGGGTCCCGAGGACAATGTCACCCCTGGAGACGCTCTCGTGCCCGGCCACCATGCGCAGGGTCGAGCTCTTGCCGCAGCCGGACGGTCCAAGCAGGCAGCAATAGGTGCCGGCCGGAACCTTGAGCGAAATGCCGTCCACGGCGACGATCTCGCCGTAGATCTTGCTGACATTTGCGAATTCCAGCGCGGCCGCCTTGCTCATGCACCATTTCTCCCCACCACTGGAGGGAAATCAGCAAGAGCCGTGCCAAACACGGTTCAGCAGGACAAAGCCCTGTCCGTACAGGGCATTTCGGCAATCGGGCCGACTCGACCCAGAATTGCTTAATTCCTAGCCATGATTAAATGTTGATCACCAAATGGGCCTTTTTAGGCAGTTCCGCGCCCAACGTTCGTGCAGTCGGCTATCCGGCCGGAGCCAGCCGTAGCACCCGGCCGCGAGGACTGTCGGTGAGCAGATAAAGCGAGCCGTCCGGCCCCGAGCGCACATCGCGGATGCGTTCGGCGAGATCGTCGAGAAGGACTTCCTGTGCCGTTACCCTGTCGCCGTCCATTTCCAGACGGCGAAGATGCCGGCCCGCCAGGGCGCCGACGAAAAGATCGCCGCGCCACTGCGGAAACGCCATGCCGTCGTAGAAGGCCATGCCGCTCGGCGCGATGGACGGCACCCAGTAGACGACAGGCTGCTCCATGCCGGGCGCGGACGTCTTGTCGGAAATGATCGCGCCGGAATAGTCGATGCCGTAGGTGATCGCCGGCCATCCGTAATTGGCGCCGCGCCTGATGATATTCACCTCGTCGCCGCCGCGCGGACCGTGCTCGTGTGCCCAGATCGCGCCCGTCTCAGGATGCATCGTCATGCCCTGGACGTTGCGGTGGCCGTAGGACCAGATCTCCGGCCGGGCGCCGTCCTGGCCGACGAACGGATTGTCCTGCGGTACCGTGCCGTCGCGGTTGATGCGGATGATGGAACCCAGATGACTGCCGGTATTCTGCGCCTCCTTCATGTGATCGCCGCGGTCGCCGAGCGAGATGAAGAGATAACCGTCTCGGTCGATCACCAGGCGCGAGCCGAAATGGCGTCCGCCGCGGGTCTTGGGCTCGGCGCGGAAGATGCTCTGCACGTCGGAAAGACTGTCGCCGTTGAACCGTGCGCGCACGACCTCCGTGCCGGCGGACCGGCCGTCGGCCCCGGCATAGGAAAGATAGATGAAGCGGTTTTCGGCGAAGCCCGGATCGACGGCGACATCCAGCAGGCCGCCCTGGCCGCGCGTCGCGACCCGGGGCACACCGGCGACCGGTTCCGGATCGAGTCGTCCGTTTCGGACGACACGCAGATAGCCGGTCCGCTCGGTGACCAGCATATCGCCATTCGGAAGAAAGGCGAGGCTCCATGGATGGTCCAGGCCCTCCGCCAATGTCTCAAGCCGGAAATCGGCGCCGTTCTGCTGGGCGGCGATATGCTCGATCGGCGCCAACGCCGCTGAGAATGCGCCAGCAACCAACATGCCGGTAAGAATAGCACTGCGCATGGTCGGGGTCCCGTTGCCGATCATTGCCGGAAGAACTGGAGCGGGATGCGAAAAAAGCAAGTCCCGGACTGTCCGGCGCGGGCCGTCAGACCAGCAAAGCGGTACTATACATCACCGCGAGGCCGGCAACGACGCCGCCGAGACTGGACGGCGAAATCAGTTCGCCTGCCCCGGACCACCTGGCAAGCAAGGCACTGATTTCGATCACCACCTGAATTATCGCTCCGGCACCGACGCCGAAACAGAGCGCGGTCCAGAACGGGCTGACCACGTTCGAGCCGAAAAAAACGCCGGCGACCGCCGGCAATCCGGCCAGCGCTGTCAATGCCGTGAAGTGCAGCAGTGACGGTCGTTC
>DATHRP010000388.1:0-3615 GCA_035465195.1 Afifellaceae bacterium
CTCCTCGCTGGCCGCCGCCGAAGAGTATCCGTGCTTCACCGCGTCGCGGTTGCCGCGCGGCGCGCCGGAGCCTTTCGCGCCGCCGTGCTTGCGGCAGCGCCTGCGGCCGGTCACCGGCGGGTTGCGGCAGGCGGAGCCGGTGCGGGTGCGGGCGCCGCAGGGCGGAGCGCCCGTCGCCCCTTCGGGCATCGGGCCGTTCGCCCCGATACTCACCGAGGCGTTCACACCGTCGCTCACCGGTCCTTGCCTTCGGCCCGGAGCCCGGCCAGACCTTCGCCGCGGTTCGCGCCGGGCCGCTCGACGCGGTTCTCGACATGGCCGACCACCGCCTGGCCGCCGGCCTCGACATGGACATGCTTGACACGCACCTTCTGCTGGCCGCGGCCGCGGTTGCGGTTGAGCGCCGCCATCTGGCGGACGAAGAGACGGCAGAGCCCGGCCGCCTGGCCGAGTTCCTGCGCGCGGAAGGGATGGGGCGCGTCGTCGCCTACGGCGCGGCTTAGGCAGTCGAGCGCCGCCTCGTGCACGGCGATCATCTGCACCGCCAGCATGCCCTCCATCTCGCCGGCGGGCGCCAGCCCGCCGAGCAGCTCGATGCCGCCGTGCATCCGGTCCATCCGGTCCGCCGCGCCGGTTCCGGCGGGCATCACCAGCGCGCGGCAGAGCTGGAAGACGAGATGCTGCTGCGCCGCCGGCTCGGCGCTGCCGGTCAGCGCTTCAAGCTTCGCCGCGAAGTCCCTCGTTTCGGACGCGCCGCCAAAGTCCGCTTCGCGCATCACGCTCTCAAGCAGGGTATCGCCCCCGCGCCGTTCGGGTTCGTTCATGAGGGTCTCCTGCGGTTTGCGGATCGCGACGCGGCCGCTGGCGGATTTGCCGGTCGTCCGGCCACGGCACAGCGCCCGTCAGATGCTGCAAGCGGATCTACTGTCGGATCGGATCAATTTGCGTTTGAGGTCTTCGCGAACACTCTTTCGTCATTGCCGGACTTGTTCCGGCAATCCGGTTCGACAGCTGTCGAAGGCGAAGTGGTCCGCAGTTATTTTCCTTCGGCCAGCGCGCGGTGGCGCCGACTCCAACGGTCCGGAAAAACAAAACCCGCACAGGACCTTCGCAAGGTGCATGTGCGGGATGTTCACCTTTTACCCCATTGCGAGGCGGTTGTCAAGGGTCGGATTGCGGACCTGTCGGCCAACAGCGGGGACAGCTTGCCCGAATGCCCGGATTCAGGCGCATGTCCAACTTCGATTGGACAAGTCGGATAAGGTCTGTTCTGACCATTTCCTCACTTGCTTCAGCACTCTGCTGATAGCCCTCACCAGGACCTCCGTGTCAGCTGTTAGGGCCCGGGTCGGTCTGTCTCCCCGCTTTACGTATCGAGCACGGAACAGTGCATTGCATGCTCAGAATACTTTTGGCGACTTCGTTCCCGGACCCCAGGTTTGCGGATCGGACAATCCCACCGATGACCACGCCTCCTGCAGAACCCGCGATTCCGCGCAAGTGGTCCGAGGCAGATCGTCGAGGATTTCCAGCCATGGCATTCTGCTTTCGATCCCGCCATGAACCGCCGGGGCATAGTCCTGCGGCTTGTCGAGATTTGCGGTGAACACAACCAGATACCCTGCCGGTCGCGGTTTGGTCAGTCGGTAGGTCAGGCTTGATCCGCAATCAGGGCAGAATCCCCGCTCGGCAATCGGTGACGATGCGAAGTATCGGGGTTCTGCCGCAGGAAAATGGACTGCTGACGCGGGAAATGCCGTCCATGCGCTCATCGCCGAGCCCGTGAATTTCTGGCATATCCGGCAGTGACAATAGCCAGTACTGATGGGTGGCAGGCTGATTTCAAAGCGCACCGAACCGCACAAGCAGCCACCCTTGATCAACATCTCCGCCAGGGTATCTTCGTCGAAATCGAACAGGCCTTTTACCTCACCTGTATGGTGGCTGGTTTTATACACCCGGAACGGCGCGTCACTGTCTTTCAGTTTCTTGAAGCCGAGGTCCTCAAGCTGCAGATCGATTTTTCCGCGGACCTGCGCCATCACTTCCCCGGAAACCGCGATACCGCCCGGCTCCGCCAAAGCCTGAAGCCGGGCAGCGACGTTGACTCCGTCTCCCAGCAGATCCGCCCCGTGCACGATCACATCGCCGACGGACACGCCGACACGCAGGCGCAGCGATTCACTGTCGCCGGACCTGTGTGCATCGAGTGCAGCCAATTTCTGGATGCCGATTGCGCAGTTCAAGGCTTCAACAGTGCTGGAAAATTCAGCCAGCACCCCGTCTCCCAGAGATTTGAACACGCGCCCGCGATGCGCCTCGACCTGCATGCCGATATTGTCGCGTAACAATGGCTCGAGTCTTGCAAGCGTGCCTTCCTCGTCCCGGGCTACGAGACCGGCAAATCCTACGACATCCGCAGCCAGGATGGCGGCTAGTTTACGTTCCATCGCGCTTTTCCCTTACAGTTAACGTAACGATGGTCGCCTCGGGAATCCACCACTCTGATGGCCGTTAATGGCACTCTTTCGACCCTCCGGGCGGCTTCGTGTCGAGGCCGGTAACGGGTGCCTGGCTGACAATCGCCTCGCCCGCATGCCGGACGATCGGCGCACCCCGTCGCGCTATGGTCTTCTATCGGGTGCTTTCGGGTATCCCCGCGGCGCGGGCGGCGCTGAGAATACGCTCGCGGTCGTCCTCGCGCGCGAATGCCGCGCCGGATCGCAACGGCGCATTCGACCGCCTCGACGACCGGGCCGAACCCGGCCAGGACGCCGTCGCCCACGACCTTGAAGATCCGTCCGCCCCGCGCCTCCGCGAGCGGCCGCAGCGGCCCGTCGAGCAGGGCATTGACCCGGCCAGGGGTTCCGGTCTCGTCGGCAGCCTTCAACCGGCTGTAGCCGACGATGTCAGCGGCGAGGATCGCTGCAAGCCGCCGCTTCATCGGCTTGGACCCCGCATGGCAGCACGAACCTGGACGCAAATCCTTCGCGCAGTTTGCCTGCGATGTCCGCTTCTGATCCGAAACGGACAGCCACCACACTGCGCGAATGGCCTTTTGGCGGGGTGGCAAGCGGATCTTCGACGTGTCTCGATCGATGACCTGCCAGCTCCAATTATCGGAACGTCCTTTGGATAGCAGAGGACGTATGTAGTCTGGCCCGTTTGCAACAGGATCGCCGATTGTCGCTTGACCCTCTAGCTACTCGAGACGTTACGGTTCCGACACTCTCGGGGGTCGGGCATGCGCGTTTTGGAAGCGTTTGTGAAACTGGTCGGGGTTGCGGCCTGTTGGATTTTCGTTCCAGGCCAGATCATCGTTTCCACTTTTCATATTGTCGGACGCCGCGCGTTCCATTTTTCCGGAACACCGCTTCAGGAACTTGAATGGCATTTTGTCGTCGCCCTGATATTCCTTGCACTGGGGCTCGCTTACATTTCGGACCGTCATGTCCGCATAGACATATTGCGGGAAAAATTGGGGCCGTCGGCCCGCTCCAGAATCGAAATTGCAGGGTTCTTCCTGGCGATTTTGCCGTTCTGCCTGATCGTCATTTATTTCGGTTCCCAATACGCATGGAATGCCTACGAGATCGGGGAACGATCGCGGGCGGC
>DATHRP010000389.1:0-4540 GCA_035465195.1 Afifellaceae bacterium
TGTCTGTTTGGTGCTGTCGGTCGCCCGGAATCCGCGCGATTCCAGGCCGTTAGCCATCATTTCTCACGCCAGTTTCACGCTAGCCGCATTTCAGGCGAGAGAACCGTCAATTATCCTGCAGACGGGCACGCCTCTGGTGGAAAGCAGCGCTGCGGCGGCGCGTCGGGTCGTGCCGCGGGGAGTTGCGGGTCGATACGACCCGCGGTGGGAGGCACCCGTTCGGTCATTGCCAATCCGAACCGCCTCGCCGAGCCCGGCCGGAACATATCCGGTGTGCGTATAAGAAGGAGAAGGGGCCATGGCATGTTCACGAGGCGATTACAGGCCGAATTTCGCCGGAACGGAAAGGGCTGACGAAGCCTGGGCCAGGCGGGTGGACGCCGCCAACATTTCCATGGGCCGCCCGGCGCTCTCGGTGCCGTCCAACCAGGAGGAAAACCAGCATTTCCCCACTGTGCGCGTCGGCAACTTCTCCAAGGGGCTGCCGCATGACCGTTTCGGCATAGTCGGCAGCAAGGACTACGACGCCTTCGTGAAGGCTCTCGTCTGCTTCGACTGGAAGCTCGACGTGCCTACCGGCGCGCCGCAGGAGAATTTCCGCAAATGGACCGGCGCACTGGCCGGCCACGGCTACAGCCTGGACGGGCCGGACCCGGCCGATCTTGCCATGGCGCCGGCGCCGCGCATCGGATTCAGCGAACTGACGGCGGAGATGGCTGAGCTCTACGCCATGGCGCTGGTCCGTGACCTGCCGTTCTGCGATCTTTCGGACGCTTCGGCCGAAATCGGCCTGGACTATCCGGCCGGCCATCCGCGGAAGGCCGGCAAGCCGGCCACCGTCGGCGACCTGGTGGAGGAACTGAACAAGCTGCGCTGGTTCGATTCCAGCCGCCGCCCGCTGTCGTCCTACACGAAGCCGGGCGGCAATCCGAGGGACCTGAAGGCCCATGAGCACCGCCGGCGCAAGGCGCACTGGACGCCCGGCGAAACCGGCTGTCTGGTCGCGGATACGCTGTTTCGCGGTTCCACGCCGGGCGCCAAGGCCGGTCCTTACATATCGCAGTTCCTGCTGGTCGGCACGTCGGACAAGGTGTCAGGCCGCGACCGGCGCGGCGCCGCCGACGGCGTCATCGCCTGCGGCGCCCAGACAATCGAGCAGCGCATCCGTCCGCACAGGCATGGCATCGACCATATGACCCGGTGGGACCGCTGGCTCGATGTCCAGAACGGGCTTGAAGTCGACAGCGCGGAAAACCGCTGGGAAGATTGGTCACGCTTCGTCGCCACGCCCCGGGACCTGGCGACCTGGGTTCACTATGACCAGCTCGAACAGGCCTACCGGAACGCCGGCCTGATCATGCTGGAGAACGGTGTGCCGTTCGACCGCGGCCTTGCCGACAGCAACCACCCCCGCAGGCGGCATCGCACGCGCGGGGCAGCCGCCAGGCCACAGGTTCTTGGCCTGCTCGGCGAGTGCGCGGCGCGGGCGCTGAAGGCGGTCCAGCGCCAGAAGTTCCAGATCCACCGGCGCGCCCGGCCGGAAGCTCTGGCCGCCATGCTGACGCTGGAGGCGAGCGGGCACGGCGAACGTCTCGCCGAGGCCCGGGAGGCCATGAGGAAGGTGCTGGGCGAACTCGGCGCGGACGACCCGAACGACCCCGCGCGTCCGGGCGTCCTGCTGCACTGGATCGCCGCCCGCAATCGGCGCCGGAATGAGCGTCGGCCGGCCGAAAGCGATGCCGGCGTCCTGCCGGTGGTCCCGGACGAGACCAACTATCTGCTGCCGATGGCCTATCCCGAAGGATCGCCGATGGATCCCTCCTACGGGTCGGGCCATGCCGCCATCGCCGGCGCCTGCGTCACGATCCTGAAGGCCTGTTTCGATCTGTTCGAGGCCGACGGCCGTACGCCGGTGCCGTTTGCCGGAACGCTGGCGCCCGCCGTATACCGGCCCGATGCCGGCAATGCGGCCACGCTTGCAGTTGCGGATGCCGGCGAGCCGCTGACGATCGAGGGCGAACTCGACAAGCTCGCGGCGAACCTGTCGCTCGGGCGCTGCATGGCCGGCGTCAATTACTACACCGATTATTACGACAGCCTGCGCCTGGGCGAGCGGATCGCCGTCGGTCTCCTCGAGGAGCGGATGCTCAATCACCAGGAACCGGTGGCGATGACATTCAACAGCTTCGACGGCGATCGCATCACCGTTGCGACAGACGGCGGCCAGAAGCCGGAATCCGTCATCGTCGCCGTCGAGAACCATCTGTCGGACGATCGCGATACCTGGTGGATCCGCCCCATCGACGATTTCGACGATCCGACGCTGGACCAGCAGGTCATCGTCGTGAACGGCTTTGCCTCCATTTCCAACTGGACGGACAACGTGCTGCACGCGTGAACCTGCACGGCTGGACCTCCAGCCGGCTGCCCCGGACGACCTCCCCGTCCGGGGCAGCCAGATTGCTCCGCAACAGCATCGTCAGCCCCCGCCGTCCGATACGGCGTGACACGCCACCAGGCGTCCCCCGGCCGTGGCGAGCCGCGGCGCCTCGGCACTGCACCGCCCGAAGGCGAGCGGGCAGCGGGGATGAAAAGCGCAGCCCGGCGGCGGATCGATCGGGTTGGGCACTTCGCCGAACGCCTTCATTTCCCGATCGCCGGTCATGTCCGGGTCGGGAACCGCATCGAGCAGCATCTGCGTATAGGGATGTTTCGGATCGTCGAAGATTCCCGCGCCGTCGGCGATCTCTACCAGTTCGCCGAGATACATGACGCCGATCCGGTGCGCCATGTGCCTTACCACGGCGAGATTGTGGCTGATGAACAGGTAGGTCAGGCCGAGTTCGTCCTGCAGGTCTCGCATCAGGTTGAGGATCTGCGCCTGTACGGAGACGTCCAGCGCCGATGTCGGTTCGTCGCAGATTATGAAGTCCGGCCGGCTTGAGAGCGCCCGGGCGATGGCGATGCGCTGCCGTTGGCCGCCGGAGAATTCGTGCGGATACTTGGCCATGTCGGCCGGGTCGAGCTGCACCAGCGTCAGCAGTTCGCCGACCCGCCGGCGGAGATCCGCCCGCCCGTCCGCCAGCCCGTAGGCCCGGATCGGCTCGGCGATGATCCGACCGGCCGTCCAGCGCGGATTGAGGCTGGCATAGGGATCCTGGAAGATCATCTGCACGCGCCGGCGCAGCCGGCCGGCGGCCGTCCGGTCGCTCATGTCTGCGCTGTCGAACCTCACATTGCCGGCGTTCGGCCTGGTCAGGCCTGCGATCATTCGCGCGACGGTCGACTTGCCGCAGCCGGATTCGCCGACCAGTGCGAAGGTTTCGCCCCGATCGATGGAAAAGGTGACATCGTGCGCCGCGCGCAGGCGCTGCCGACCCGGTCCGCCGGCTAACCCGGCGAACAGCCGGTCGAGCAACGGCTTCGAAACGTCGAAATACCGCGTCAGTCCGGCGACCTCGACCAGGGCTTCGCCGGTCATCCTCCTGCCGCCTCTTCATGGTGCAACCAGCATGCGATCTCGCCTTCGCCGTCTGCGGTGAGCGCCGGCCGGTCGCGGGCGCAGCGCGGCAGGGCCATCGTGCAGCGCGGATGGAACGGGCAGCCGGGCGGCGTCGCATCGAGCCGCGGCATCGCGCCCTCGATATGGGCAAGCCGCGTCGTCCGGCCGGCGATCGACGGGATCGATGCCATCAGGCCCTCGGTGTAGGGATGCCGCGGGTGCCTGATGACCTTTCGAACCGGCCCGATCTCGGCGATCCGGCCGGCATACATCACCGCGACACGGTCGGCGGTTTCGGCGATCACGCCCATATCGTGGGTGATCAGCAGGATCGACGTGCCGCGCTCGGCGCAGCTTCGCTTCAGGAGCGACAGGATCTGCGCCTGGACCGAGACGTCGAGCGCAGTGGTCGGTTCGTCGGCGATCACCAACGCCGGGTCGGCGGCGAGCGCCAGCGCGATGACGACGCGCTGGCGCATGCCGCCTGAGAACTGGTGCGGGTAGGCGTCGAACCGCGCTTCCGGCGCCGGAATGCGGACTTCCCTCAACAGGCCGATTGCCTTCTCCCGTGCCTTGGATTCCGGCATCGGCAGGTGGGTGCGGATCGTCTCCACGATCTGGTCGCCGATCCGGTAAAGCGGATCGAGACTGGTCAGCGGATCCTGGAAGATCGTGCCGATCCGCTTGCCGCGCACGCGCCGCATCCGCCGTTCCGGCAGGTCGTCGATCCGTTCGCCCTGCAAACGGATCTCGCCGCCGGAAATCCGGCCGGGCGGTTCCAGGAGACCGATGATCGCGGCCGCCGTGATCGATTTCCCGGCGCCCGATTCGCCGACAAGGCCGAGCACCTCGCCCGGCGCGATATCGAACGACACGCCGTCGAGGGCGGTCAGCGCCGCCCGGCGCGTCGGAATTTCGACGCCGAGATCGCGGACCGAGAGCACGGGCGCCGCCATGCCGCCTACCTCAGCTTCGGGTTCAGCGCGTCCCGCAGCCAGTCGCCGAGCAGGTTGACGGCGAACACCAGGACCGCGAGCG
>DATHRP010000390.1:0-5207 GCA_035465195.1 Afifellaceae bacterium
CGGCGGCGCGGGAGGTCTCTGCTGAACTTTCCGCCGGCGGCGTGGGCTGCGATTCAGCAGCTTCCTGCTGCTGCTCCGTCGGCTGTTCGCGCTGTTCCGCCTGGTCGGTGCGGCGCTTCTTCCGCTCCGGCGGTGCATCGGCGGTATCTGCAGGTTTTTCCTCCGTCAATTCAGGCGGGGTCGCGGATTCCGCGCTCGGCTGGCTCTCGGCGGCGCCGGACGCTTCTGCGGACATCGCGGCCTGCAGCAGCTTTTGTGCGGCTTCGAGCTCCCTCTTGGCCGCTTCCAGCTGTGCCTGCGCTTCTTCCACGCCTTCGTTTTTCTTCTGCGCCTTGTCCAGCTGCTTTTCGGCCTGTTTCACGGCCTTCTCAGCCTGGCGGACACGCTTCGTCGCCTCCTTGCGAGCCTCCTTGATGTCTTTCATCGTCACCGCCTGGGCGACTGCCGGCGAGATGGTGACAGCGGCGGAGCCGAACGCCAGCGGCGCGGCGACGGTCGCCAACAAAATCAATCGTAAACGCATCTATCGAATCCCTTTTGCTTGGATTGTGCCGGCACACTTAGGTCGTGCAGGCTGAATGCAGCATGAACGATACAAACGCGCTTTGTGCCTGATGGTTCCAATACGCCTATTGCGGCGGATTTGCGGCCTTGAGCATGTCCGAAGGAACGTGGAGAATCCGATTTTCCTGTCCGACGGGCTCGAAACCCATCCGCTGGTAAAACGCCAGCGCCGAGTGGTGATCGAACGTGCAGGTGTTGACCTTCAACAGGCTCGCGCCCCTCGAGAAGGCCTCCGACACCGCGCATCCGAGCAGCCAGGCACCCACGCCGCGGCCGATCCATTCTTCGAACAGGCCGAAATAGACCAGTGACACGTTGGGTTTTTCGCTGAAATCGAGCTCGAAGTAGCCGGCCGGGGCACCATTTGCGTAGAGGACTGAAATCTCGATATCATCGCCGGATATCCGCTCCGCGAGCTGCGCATCGTCGATGCCCAGCCTTTCGACCCAGTAATAATCCCTGCCGATTGTCGAATAGAGATAGCGGTAAAAGTGGAGCGGTATCGGATCGGCGCGCATCAGGGCGAGCCGGCAGCCGACCGGCTGCGGCGGAAGCCGGGCAGGGGCCTTTTTCATCTCAAGATATGTAACGACCGTCGGTACCGGACTGGTCGTCATGGCGTGTCCGTCTCGCGCGGGCAGTCGTCGCGCGACGCCCATTCGGTCCAGGATCCGTCGTAGAGCGACAGGTCGTCATGACCGGCAGCCGTCAAGGCAAGCGTCAGGATCGCCGCTGTCACGCCGGAACCGCAGGTCGTGGTGACGGGCTTTTCCAAGTCTACGCCGGCAGCTTCGAACTTTCCACGGATCGCTTCGGCCGGCAGCAGGCGGCCTTCGCCATCCAGGACGTCCTGGAACGGCAGGTTGAAAGCACCCGGCATGTGCCCCGAAGGCAGTTCCGGACGCGGTTCAGGCGCCGAGCCGGCAAACCGTTCGCGGGAGCGCGCGTCGACCACCTGCCTGGTGCCCGACGCCAGCGCTGCCTTGATCGCAAGGTGGTCGCTAACCGACGGTGCATCGGGCCTGGCTTCGAAATGGCGTGGCTCGACGGTCACAGGCCGGCTTTCGGTTGGATAGCCGGCTCGCTTCCAGGCCGGCAATCCGCCATCCAGAACGAACACATCGGGCGCGCCGAAATAGCGGAACGTCCACCAGACCCTGGCCGCGGAGAACAACCCCACGGCGTCGTATACGACGATCGTGTCGTCGCGTGCGATCCCCATGGCGCCGGCGGCTTCCGCGAACTGCCCGGCGGCAGGCAACATGTGCGGAAGGGATGACGACGTGTCGGCGATCTCGTCGATCGGGAAATAGACGGCACCGGGAATATGCTCGTGCAGATACTCCGCATGGCCGTCGCGGTTCTGGTTCGGCAGGAACCATGATGCGTCGACGATCCGCACATCGTCGCGGCCCAGATTGGCATGCAGCCATTCGGCTGTGACGGTCGGCCTTGTCATGAGGCTTCGCCGAACCGGATCCGGACCCGGCGGTTCTGGCGTCCCTTCTTCTCGATCTTGGAGACGTGGACTGGTCCGATTTCCGACGTGTTCGCCACGTGCGTGCCCCCGCAGGGCTGCAGGTCCACTTCCTCGCCTGCTCCGATGGCGACGAGCCGGACGCGGCCGGTGCCCATGGGTGGCTTGACGCTCATGGTCCGGACCATGTCGGGATTGGCTGCCAGCTCGTCATCGGTGATCCAGCGGCTGGTGATCGGATGGGCGGCTGAAACCAATGCGTTGAGCTCTTCCGTCAGCCGATCCTTGTCGATCGCGTCGGCGTCCTCGATGTCGAAATCGAGCCGGCTTTCCGCCTCGCCGATCGAACCCCCGGTCACTGGAAACGGGACGAGCGAACACAGCAGGTGCAACGCGCTGTGCATGCGCATGTGATTGTGGCGCCGTGGCCAGTGGAGGCTGAGCCCGACGGCTTCACCCGGCTCCGGCAGACCCTCCGGATGTGCCGGCACGTGGATGATTTCCGACTTCTCGGCTCCGTAGATCGTCGCGCCGATATCTATCACGGATCCGTCGGTGCGGGTCAGCGTGCCGGTATCGCCCGGCTGACCGCCGCTGGTGGCGTAGAACACGGTCCTGTCGACGATGATGCCGCCGCGGTCGTTTACATCGAGAACGGAGGCTTGCGTATCCTTCAGGGTCGCATCATCGATGAACAGCTTTTCCGTCTCGGCGGTCATTCATCCACCTCTTCGTACGGGACAGGAATATCGGGTACGATTCCGATCCAATGCGGCACAGGCAGGTCCTTGCTGCGGAGAAATTCCGCATTGAACATTTTCGACGCGTATCGGTATCCGTAGTCGCACAGCACCGTGACGATGGTGTGCCCGGGACCAAGCTCCCTGGCCATGCGGACGGCGCCGGCGACGTTGACGCCGGTGGAGCCGCCCATGCACAGACCCTCGTGCTCCAGCAGGTCGTAGGCCGCGGGCAGGGCCTCCTTGTCCGGAATGGAATAGGCGATGTCGACCGGTGCGCCCTCGAGGTTTGCCGTGACGCGACCATTGCCGATCCCCTCGGTGATCGAATTGCCCTCCGCCTTGAGTTCGCCATGGGCATAATGGTTGAAAAGCGCCGAGCCTTTCGGATCGGCCAGCCCGATCCGGATATCGGCGTTCCTTTCCTTCAGGAACATGCCCACTCCGGCCAGGGTGCCGCCGGTTCCGGCCGAGCAGATGAAGCCGTCGATCCTGCCGTCAAGCTCGCTCCAGATTTCCGGGCCTGTCGTTTCGATATGAGCCTGGCGGTTGGCGACATTGTCGAACTGGTTCGCCCAGATCGCGCCATTGTCGCCTTCGGCGTCGAGCTGCTCAGCCAGCCGGCCGGAAATCTTCACATAATTGTTGGGGTTTCGGTAAGGTACGGCAGGGACTTCGATCAGCGTCGCGCCGCCGATGCGCAGGGTCTGCTTCTTCTCTTCCGACTGGGTTTCCGGAATCACGATCACCGTCCGGTAACCGAGCGCCGATGCGACCAGTGTCAGGCCGATACCGGTATTGCCGGCCGTGCCCTCGACGATCGTGCCGCCTGGCTTCAGCAGTCCCCTGCGCTCCGCGTCGCGGATGATGAACAAGGCCGCGCGGTCCTTCACCGACTGGCCGGGATTGAGGAACTCCGCCTTGCCATAGATGTCGCAACCGGTCGCCTCCGATGCCTGCCTGAGGCGGAGGAGGGGCGTATTGCCGATAAGATCGAGAACGGAAGTAGCGGTCATTGAGCGTCTTGGTTGAAACAGTCAGGGAAAAGAGCCCCGAGGCTAGGACGCGAGCCTGCTGGCGGCAAGTCCAATCATGGTTTTCGGGAACGAATGCGGAGAAGAATATTGTAGCGATGCGCGGTTGCGAAGCAGGAAATTGCCGAGTGCAGCACCCGCGCCGGGCGTGGCTTCTGCGGTCAATCGGCCGCTTCTTTTACCGCGTGATAGGCGGCAAGCGCCCGCTTGCGCGCCCTGCCATGGTCGACGACCGGATGCGGATAGGTCTCGCCGAGGGTGACCCCTGCGGCCTCCAGGGTTTCCGGATCGGCTTGCCAGGGCGCATGGATGTCGTCGTCGGGAAGATCGGCCAGTTCCTGGCAGAATTCCCGGATATAGCGGCCTTTCGGGTCGAACTTGCGGCTCTGCAGGATCGGGTTGAAGATCCGGAAGTAAGGGGCGGCATCGGCGCCACAGCCGGCGATCCATTGCCAGCCGGCGGGATTGTTCGCCGGATCGGCGTCCACGAGTGTGTCCCAGAACCATTGCTCGCCGAGCCGCCAGTCGATCTGCAGGTGCTTGACCAGGAACGAACCGACGACCATCCGGCATCGATTGTGCATCCAACCGGTCTGCCAGAGCTGGCGCATCGCCGCGTCGACCAGCGGATAGCCGGTGCGGCCTGTCTTCCATGCCTCGAATGCGTCGCCCGGCTCCGCCCATTCCATTGCGTCGAACTTGGACTGGATATTCACCGATGCAAGGTCCGGATACTGGAACAACAGGTGATAGCAGAATTCGCGCCAGCCGATCTCCGACATGAACTTGCGTTCATTGGTCTCTCCGCTAGCGCTTTCCGGCCATTCGACGGCGCAGCGGATCTGCAACGGCGATATCTCGCCGAAGGCCAGATGCGGCGAAAGGCGGGAGGTCGCTTCCACCGCAGGTTCGTCACGGTGTGATGCGTATTGGCCGATCCCGTTGTCGAGAAATTCAGCAAGGCGTTCAGCCGCGCCGGTCTCGCCCGGCGCCCAGCAGGCCGCGATGCCCTTGCTCCAGTCAGGCCCGGCGGGCAGCAGATCCCACGAATCAAGATCGTCGGAGCCGATCGATCCGGACCAGGCGGGAATCGCCTCCGGTGCCGGGAGCGGCTGAACCGGCACCGATGCGGCGCGCGCGGCTTTCCAATAGGGCGTGAACACCTGGTACGGCGTGCCGCCGGACGTCCTGATGGTCCACGGCTCGTTGAGCAGCCGGCCGTTGAACGTATCGACCTGGATACCGCGGTCGAAAAGTTCGGCTTTCAGCTGCTTGTCCAGTTCGATCTCGCCGCCCCCGTAGCGTCGGTTCCAGACGATGTGCTCTGCTTCCGTCTCGGCAATGATTTCGTCGAGAATTGCTGCGGTCGCACCGCGTTGCAGGATCAGGCCC
>DATHRP010000391.1:0-9415 GCA_035465195.1 Afifellaceae bacterium
ACCCGCAGGCCTTCTTCACACACGCGGCATTGCTGGATCAGGCTTGCGCCCATTGTCCAATATTCCCCACTGCTGCCTCCCGTAGGAGTCTGGGCCGTGTCTCAGTCCCAGTGTGGCTGATCGTCCTCTCAGACCAGCTACGGATCGTCGCCTTGGTGAGCCTTTACCTCACCAACAAGCTAATCCAACGCGGGCCCATCCAATAGCGATAAATCTTTCCCCCGAAGGGCGTATACGGTATTAGCACAAGTTTCCCTGAGTTATTCCGTACTACTAGGTAGGTTCCCACGCGTTACTCACCCGTCTGCCACTCGCCCGAAGGCGCGTTCGACTTGCATGTGTTAAGCCTGCCGCCAGCGTTCGTTCTGAGCCAGGATCAAACTCTCAAGTTGAATGAGAATTTGTCATGGCGTTAGTCACGTCTGCTTGACGAGGACACACAAATCACATTGCGAACCGGCGTTTCCACCGAACCCGCAATTATGGTGTGTCTTCTGAAACGTGTTCCGCCATTGTCTTCTCAGCATCCAAGCCCGAAAGCCGGATGCCTCGCAAGAGCATCGCCGACCACGTTTCTCTTTCTTACATCTCAATTGTCAAAGAACGGACGACGCATTGTCGGCCCGGTCGCTCGTTTTTGGCTCACGACCGCCAGAGGCTCACCGGTCGAACCGGGATTGTCCCTGGAATTTGAAGAAACACAGACACGCGAAAACCGTCAGGCCCGCCGTCGGTGTGGGGCGTATATATTCAGACCCCATGTACCTGTCAACACCCTCCTTGAGGAATCTTTTGATTTTTCGATCGGGCCTTCGCGGCATGCGGAATTCGCCGCCAGTCCCGTCTGAAAAATCCCGTTTCCACCCCTTCGTCATGGCTTGCTTCACAGCCTGATTCACATTCTCCAAGCAATGTCACAAAGCAGCCATAATCAAACCTCTTATCGAATGGTATCGATTATGCCATAAGCCGACTGCAATTACGAATCGCGAAGGATCCCCGGTGAGCGAACTGCCCGTCCATCGTACGCCGCTCCCCCAGGTCGACCTCGGCGAAGAGGATCCTCTCTATTTCCGCAATGTCCAGTCCGGCCCGCCCGACCGCAGGCGGGTGTCATTGCGCTGGCTCGCCGGGTCGGTCCTGACCGGCCTTTGCTCGGCTGCCCTTGTCGGCGGCTCGCTTGAAGCGGCGATCGGACCTGACAACCTCGTCGTGATGCGACCGACGATCGCCGAGGACAATGCCGGCCAGCTGACGTCGAACCCGGCTTCCAAGGGTGACCGGGTGCGGCCGTTGCCGCCGAGCGAAATCACCAAGCGCACCATACAGGTCTCTACCGTCACCCGCATGGCCGACGGCGATCTTGTCCGCGTCCGCCCGTTCATCCATGTCCGCACCGGCCTTGCCACCAGCCAGTCGGTCGAAGTGGCCGAGGCGATCCCCACCTTCAACCCGCTCGAAATCTTTTCCGACGGCGCCGAGCCGATCGAGGTCGCCTCCAGCGATTCCATCTACGGCGCCAATGTCGACGGCGAGGTCGCCATCCGGGTAACGCCGCTGACGCCGGACATGGTCGAAGGCGATAACGGCGACGCGCTTTCGCTGGCGGAGGTCGAGCAGGCCGTGCGTTCGGCCGCGCCACTCCTGGGTGACGGCGCCTTCGAGGTCGCGACAATGCCCTATGTCGATCCGGGCCGGTTCGAAACCGCCTCGCTGGACACCGACGCGCTGGCCGCGACGCAGGTCGCGATCATTCCGGAAAACGTCTCCTTCATGGAGAAGTCCGACAGCTTCGACGACAACCCGGTCGCCGAACAACGATCGATCGTCATCGAACAGGGCGACGCGCTGACGACCATCCTGACCGAGAACGGCGTGAGCCCGGCCGATGCCGTCCAGATCCAGTCGGCGCTGCTGGCCAACTTCACCTTCGATTTCCGCGCCGGCCAGGAAATCCGCCTTGCCATGTCGCGCGATCCGCGCGGCAGCCTGCAGCCGGTACACATGAGCCTGTTCAGCGAGGAAACCGAGATCGCCTCCGTCGCCCGTTCCGACACCGGCATTTTCGTTGCGGCCGAAGAACCGGCCGGCAGCGAGACGGAAATCATCGAGGATGCCGAAACGCAGACCGCGACCGGCCGCCTGCCGAACGCCTATACCGGCATCTGGCAGACTGCGCTGGCCATGGACGTGCCCCGCCCGCTGGTGGAGAGCCTGATCCGCATCTTCGCCTTCGACGTCGATTTCCAGAGCCGGCTGACGCCGGCGGACAAGATAGAGGTCGTCTATTCGGGCAAGAGCGAGGACGGTGAGCCGCAGGAGATCCTGTTCGCCAGCATCACGCTGGCCGGCGAGACGCGCAATTTCTACCGCTTCCGGGATCCCGAGGACGGGCTGGTCGACTATTACGACGAGACCGGCAAGAGTGCGAAGAAGTTCCTGATGCGAAAGCCGATGGCGGCCGGGCGTTTCCGCTCTGCCTTCGGCATGCGCCGCCATCCGATCCTCGGCCGCTACAAGATGCATACCGGCGTTGACTGGGCGGCACCGCGCGGCACGCCGATCATGGCGGCCGGCAACGGTGTCATCAGCTACGCCGACTGGAAATCGGGATACGGCAAGCACATCAAGGTGCGCCACGCCAACGGCTACGAGACCCAGTACAGCCACCTGAGCGGCTATGCCAAGTCGATCGCCGAGGGCACCCGGGTTCGCCAGGGCCAGGTAATCGGCTATGTCGGCTCGACCGGCCTGTCGACCGGACCGCATCTCCACTACGAAGTGATGGTCAACAAGCGGTTCGTCGACCCCATGAAGATCCGCCTGCCGCGCGGCCGGGTCCTGCAGGCGCAGGCGCTGGACCTGTTCATGAAGGAGCGAAACCGGATCGACGCGCTGCTCAACGTCGACGGCCACACCCGCTACGCCGACGCGCGCAACTGAACCGGATCAGTCGTCGCTCGAACTCTGCTGTTGGGCTAGCGCCGCTTCGGTTCGGCCAGGATCAGCGTCCAGTAGGTTCCGTACCTGACTTTCGGATTGTAGGCTGCGGCTATGCCGATGTGCACGGCGGAGCGGCTCATCATGTTCCGCCGGTGGCCGCTCGATTTCATCCAGCTCGCAATGGCCGCCTCGAGGCTCTTCTGGCCGGCGGCGATATTCTCCCAGGCGCGTCCAGCCGGGTATTGGACCCGTCGCACCTTGGCACCCAGCCCGCCGCCGAAGCCGGCGCTGTGGCTGAGCTTGCCGCGCTCGGCCATCCAGACCGAATGGGTTCGCGCGGCCTGAAGCAGCCGATCATCGGCGGTGACCGGTGAAAGGCCCTGTTTCTGGCGAAGATCGTTGATGAGCGCGAGCGCCCGCGCCTGGCTGACCGGCTTCACCCGCGTCTGCGCGCTGCCGATACCCGGGCCGAGGAGCGCGGCGATGACCAGGATCACGCCGATGACCGCGACTGTCCGCCATGGATGTTTCATGGATCCGCCCTCACAGATCAAATGAGCATGCTAGCGCGGATGCCTTAATACGAGGTGACCGCGCAGATGAGACCGGCCGGATCGCGCCGGCCGGTCCGTTGCTTCGGCAACCGGTTCAGGCCGCCTTTTCGGCTTCGCCCGCCGCCTGGTCCACGGGCTCGAACAGCAGCCGGTCCGTACCAGCGGTCACGCGGACGATAGCCCCGTCGGCGATCTCGCCGGCCAGCACTTTCTCCGCCAGCGGGTCCTGCACCTGCTTTTGGATCACCCGCTTCAGCGGCCTTGCGCCGTAGGCCGGGTCGTAGCCGCGCTCGGCCAGCCAGTCGCGGGCGCTGTCGTCGAGTTCCAGCGTGATCTTGCGGTCCTCCAGCAGGGCCCGCAGCCGTCCGAGCTGGATGTCGACGATCGCCGCCATCTGGTTGCGCTTCAGCCTGTGGAACAGGATGATCTCGTCGAGCCTGTTCAGGAACTCCGGCCTGAAATTGGCCCGGACAGCACTCATCACGTCGTCGCGCACGGCGTCGACATCCTGGCCTTCGCCGAGGTTGACGAGGAATTCCGCGCCGAGGTTCGACGTCAGGATAAGGAGCGTGTTACGGAAGTCGACCGTCCGGCCCTGACCGTCCGTCAGACGGCCGTCGTCAAGCACCTGCAGCAGCACGTTGAAGACGTCCGGGTGGGCCTTCTCAATCTCGTCGAACAGCACCACCTGGTACGGCCGGCGGCGGACAGCCTCCGTCAGAACGCCGCCCTCCTCGTAGCCGACATATCCCGGAGGCGCGCCGATCATCCGGGCCACGGAATGCTTTTCCATGAACTCCGACATGTCGATGCGCACCATCGCCGTTTCGTCGTCGAACAGAAAATTGGCGAGCGCCTTGGTGAGTTCCGTCTTGCCGACGCCGGTCGGCCCCAGGAACAGGAACGATCCGATCGGCCGGTTCGGATCCTGCAACCCGGCGCGGGCGCGGCGGACCGCCGTTGAGACGGCATGCACCGCCTCCGACTGGCCGACCACACGGCGCGCCAGTTCGTCTTCCATGCGCAACAGCTTGTCGCGCTCGCCTTCCAGCATCTTGTCGACCGGGATACCGGTCCAGCGCGAGACGACCTGGGCGATGTGATCGGCCGTCACGGTCTCCTCGACCATGCTCCCGATGGCGTTATCCTCGGCCGCCTCGACTTCCACCAGCTTGCGCTCCAGCTCCGGGATGATGCCGTATGCCAGTTCGCCTGCCTTGGCGAGATCGCCGCCGCGCTGGGCAGTCTCCAGGTCGAAGCGCGCCTGGTCGAGCTGCTCCTTCAGCTTCTGCGATCCGGCGAGCTTCTCCTTCTCCGCCTGCCAGCGCGCCGTCAGGCCGTCAGACTCCTCTTCCAGTCCGGCAAGCTCCTTCTCCAGCTTAACCAGACGATCCTTGGACGCTTGATCGGTCTCCTTCTACAACGCCTCGCGCTCGATCTTGAGCTGGATGATTCGCCGGTCGAGCTCGTCGAGTTCCTCCGGCTTGGAGTCCACCTGCATGCGCAGGCGCGATCCCGCCTCGTCCATCAGATCGATGGCCTTGTCGGGCAGGAAGCGGTCGGTGATGTAGCGGTTCGACAGGGTCGCGGCCGAGACGATCGCGGTATCGGAAATCCTGACGCCATGGTGAAGCTCGTACTTCTCCTTCAGGCCGCGCAGGATGGAAATCGTGTCGGCGACGCTCGGCTCGTTGATGAAGACCGGCTGGAAGCGCCGGGCCAGCGCCGCGTCCTTCTCGACATATTTCCGGTACTCATCCAGCGTCGTGGCACCGATGCAGTGCAGTTCGCCGCGCGCCAGCGCCGGCTTCAGGAGGTTGGAAGCGTCCATCGCGCCGTCGGCCTTGCCGGCGCCGACAAGCGTGTGCATCTCGTCGATGAACAGGATCACACCGCCTTCGGCCGCTTCGATCTCCGAGAGCACGGCCTTCAGCCGCTCCTCGAACTCGCCGCGATATTTCGCGCCGGCGATCAGCGCGCCCATGTCGAGCGCCAGCAGCTTCTTGTCGCGCAGCGATTCCGGCACGTCCCTGTTGATGATGCGCAACGCCAGGCCTTCGGCGATCGCCGTCTTGCCGACGCCGGGCTCGCCGATCAGCACGGGATTGTTCTTGGTGCGCCGCGACAGAACCTGGATGGCGCGCCGGATCTCCTCGTCCCGGCCGATCACCGGATCGAGCTTGCCTTCTCTGGCCTCCTCGGTGAGATCCCGGGCATATTTCTTGAGCGCGTCGTAGCCGCCCTCGGCGTTGACGGTATCGGCCGTGCGCCCCTTGCGGATATCGTTGACAGCCTGGTTGATCGCCGTCGGCGTCACCCCCGCCTTGGCCAGGATATCGGCCGTGGCCGCATCCTTCTCCATGGCCAGCGCCAGCAACAGGCGCTCGACGGTGACATAGGAATCGCCGGCCTTGTCGGCGAGCTTTTCGGCGGTGGCGAAAACCTTGGCCAGCGGCTGCGCCAGGTAAAGCTGGCCGGACCCGCCGGATACCTTTGGCATTGCGGCGACAGCCGCCTCGACGCCGAGCAGTGCGTCCTTCGCGTGGCCGCCCGCCTTTTCGATCAGCCCCGCGGCAAGGCCTTCGCTGTCTTCCAGCAGGACCTTGAGCAGATGTTCTGGAGTGAATTGCTGGTGCCCCTGACCGAGGGCAAAAGTTTGCGCGGACTGTATGAATCCGCGCGCGCGATCGGTATATTTGTCAAAGTTCATGATGTGTCCTTCCCGGCCTGCCCGGCAGACCCAAAGCGTCGGCCGCGCATCCAACTCAAACGAATTGCGCCTCCCGTGTCGGCAAGGTGCCTTCTCAATATGGTGTTGCCGTTTTGCAACGCAACCGAAATGACCGAAATCAATGCCGTCTTTACCAACTGTTAACGCCCTCTATCGCTATCCGCTGAAAGGCTTCTCCGCCGAAGCGCTCGATTCCGCCGTTCTGGAACCCGGCGGCACCATGCCGTTCGACAGGATCTTCGCCATCGAGAACGGACCGTCGGGTTTCGATCCGGAAGCTCCCGCCCACCTGCCTAAGATCCGCTTCCTGATGCTGATGCGCAACGAGGCGATCGCCCGGCTCGCAAGCCGCTACGATGCGGATACCGGCCGGCTCACGATCTCCGAGGGCGGCAGGGATCGGATCGCCGGGAACCTCCGGGAGGCTGACGGCAGGGCAATGATTGAAGCCTGGATTGCGGAAAGGTTTGCCGGCGAACTGCGCGGACCGCCCCGGATCCTGGCAAGCCCCGGCCATTCGTTTTCCGACAAGAAGGAGAAGGTGCTGCACCTGATCAACCTGGCCAGCGTCAGGGCTTTGGAACAGAAGCTGGGGGGCACCATCGACCCGATGCGCTTTCGCGCCAATGTGGTGGTCGACGGCCTGCCGCCGTTTGCCGAGCTCGAATGGGTCGGCCGGGGGCTGAAACTGCCCTCGGTGACGCTTTCATGTATAGACCGCACCGACCGCTGCGCGGCCACCAACGTCGACCCGCGTACGGGCGCGCGCGACATGACCCTGCCGAAAAGCCTCATGGGCCTCTACGGCCACATCGATTTCGGGATCTACCTGACCGTCACGCACGGAGGAACGATCGCCGTCGGCGATACGATCGCGCCCGGGGATTTCGTGGATAGCTGATCGGCAGGCCGCACCGGCCGGTGCGTCGGCGTGGAGGTATCAGTCGGGGAACGCGGCCAGAGCCGCGGATCCGTCCTTCGTCACGGCCTCGCCATCGTCCGCCGCCTCGTCGGTGCCGGACTTGGCATGTGCCGGCTCGCCCGAATCGATCGCGGCGGCATCGCCCTCCGCTCCGCCGGCATCATGGCCATTGACCTTGCGCGGCCGACCGCGCGGCCGACCGCCGTCGCCCTCGTCGCTTCCGGAAGCCGCCTGGGCGCCACCCTCGGCGTCGTCGGATTTCTGTTCCCGGCGCGGGCGCCTGCGCTTGCGCGGCTCGCCGTCACCTTCACCGTCGGAGCCCCTGTCGTGTGCTGCGACGGGGCGGTCCTCGCCATTGTCGCGGCCACCGGAGTCACGGCCGGATTCGCGGCTGGACTCGCGACCGTCTCCGCCGCGTGCATCGGCCCGATCATCGTCGTCGCCGTCATCGTCCGCATTGTCACGCTGCTGCGCCTGAATGGCAGCCTGCGCCGCGGCGACGATCCGGTTGTAGTGCTCTGCGTGCTGGTAGTAATTTTCCGCTGCCACGTAATCACCGGCTGCCTGGGCATCACGGGCCAGCGCCCCGTATTTTTCAGCGATGTGGGCTGCCGTGCCGCGAACCTTCACGTCCGGCCCGTTCGACTCGAATGATCGAGTCAGTGGATTCGGGCCCTTGCGACTGCGACCCCGCGAACGTCTGTTCTGGTTATGCCTCATAAACCGATCTCAATGTCTGACAAGAAAAGTATGTGAATCTGCCCTGCCCCAACCCCCTCGGGGACTTCGGTCGGATTTCATCTGTGACGCGCCGATTCGAATGACTTTTCCGGGAGCAACAGGCACCCAAAAACAAAACACCAAATCTGGCGGCTCGGTCGAACCCTATCGATATAAATTATCGGATGTTTCTGAGGTGTCTCTGCCTAGCGGCTTGCCACCCTCGGTTCGTGATTTGAAGCTAGCCTGAACCGGCTGCTTTTCCAAGCCCTTTTTTCGTTAACATCACGCCTGTGGCATTGGTGCAACGCCCGGGTCATACGACCCTAACAAAACCCTCGGAATTCCGGCAATGTCCGGCTCGACGACAATGCCGCCCAGGCCATGCCGACTGGTTAATTCGGCGACCGAATCCGCCTGCCCGACGCCCAGTTCCAGGGCGGCGAATCCACCCGGCTGGATCAGTTGCGGCAAGCGCGCCGCGATGGTCCGGTAGGCGTCGAGCCCGTCCGCACCGCCGTTCAGCGCAAGATGGGGATCATGCACGCGAACCTCAAGGGCGAGATCCGGAATTTCGCCGGCGGCGACATAGGGCGGATTGGAAACGACGATATTGAAACGCTCCTGCGGTACGTCGGCATAGTCGCCGCAGATCCATTCGACCCGTCCCGACACGCCATGCCGATCGCCGTTGCGCCGCGCGATATCGATCGCCGCCGCCGCCAGGTCGACGCCGACGCCGCTCGCCGCCGGCAGTTCGCTGAGCAGCGCAACGAGGATCGCGCCCGAACCCGTGCCAAGATCGCAGATGCTGCCCCGCCATTCGCTCCGCGCGCCCCAAATCCGGGAAAGCACCGACGCGACCAGGGCCTCGGTGTCGGGCCGCGGCACCAGCGTTGCGTCGCCGAGCACGAAGTCGAGGCCCCAGAATTCCTTGAAGCCGACGATGCGGGCGACCGGACGACCGCCGGCACGCTCGTCCACGGCCTGACGGAAGCGTTCGTCCACATCGGCATCGAGTTCGTCCTGCGAGGCGGCGATCAGCCGGGCCGCGCTCCAGCCGCTCGCCCATTCCATCAGCAGGCGCGCATCGAGCCCCGGCGTATCCGAGCCGCTTTCGCCGAGGCGCCTTGCCCCGGTCGCCAAAGCACCGCCGACCGTCGTCACGCTTCGCCGTCCTGCAGTTCCAGCAGCTTGCGCGCCTGGTCGTCGGCGGTCAGCGCATCGATGATCTCGTCCAGCGCTTCGCCCGCCAGCACCTTGTCGAGCTTGTGAAGGGTCAGGTTGATCCGGTGATCGGTAACCCGGCCCTGCGGGAAATTGTAGGTCCGGATCCGCTCCGAGCGGTCGCCGGAGCCGACCTGGCCCCTGCGGGCGGCCGCGCGCTCCGTATCCGCCTTCTGGCGCTCCATGTCGTAGAGCCTGGCGCGCAGCACCTGCATGGCGCGCGCCTTGTTCTGGTGTTGCGACTTCTCGCTCTGCACGACGACGATGCCCGTCGGCAGGTGCGTTATCCGGACCGCGGAATCGGTTGTGTTGACATGC